>JAFOBJ010000012.1 GCA_017381865.1 Bacteroidales bacterium | reverse complement strand
GCGTCAGTTCGGCATTTCACGTATCAACTTCCGTGAAATGGCACTGAAAGGTTTAATTCCAGGTGTTAAAAAAGCAAGTTGGTAAACATTAAAAATTAAGACAATGATTACAGATCCTATAGCAGATTTCTTGACACGCATTCGTAATGCTGTCAGCGCTAAACATAGAATAGTTGAAGTACCTGCTTCAAACGTTAAGAAAGCTATAACTCAAATTCTTTTCGAAAAAGGTTATATCCTTAACTATAAATTTGAAGAAGAAGGTCCTCAAGGCACAATCAAAATCGCTTTGAAATATCATCCTGTTACAAAACAACCAGCTATTATGTCAATCCAAAGAGTTTCAACTCCAGGTTTGCGTAAATATGCTGATTCTGAAAACTTGCCAAGAGTGATGAATGGCTTAGGTATAGCTATCATCTCTACATCACAAGGTATTATGACAGATAAAGAAGCTCGTAAGCTTCATATCGGTGGAGAAGTTTTATGTTACGTAAGTTAATGAAAGGAGAATAGCAATGTCATTATCAAGAATTGGAAAGATGCCTATCGCTATCCCAGCAGGCGTAGAAGTAACAGTATCAGATAACGTTTTTACAGCTAAAGGTAAATTAGGTCAATTGAGCCAAAATTTCCACGGCGACGTTAATGTAAAAATTGAAGACGGTTTCGTTATCGTAGAACCAGCTAACATTGAAAAAGCTAGTGCAAAACACGGACTTTACCGCGCATTGTTCTTCAACATGGTAAAAGGCGTATCAGAAGGCTTTGAAACAGTACAAGAACTTGTTGGTGTTGGTTATAAAGCAGAAGCTAAAGGTCAACAATTAGAGTTATCACTTGGTTTCTCACATACTATCGTTATGGTATTCCCAGAAGAAATCAAAGTTGAAACAGTTAACGAAAGAGGTAAGAACCCTATCATCAAGTTGCGTTCTTACGATAAACAATTGCTTGGTCAAGTTGCAGCTAAGATTCGTTCATTCCGTAAACCAGAACCTTACAAGGGTAAAGGTATCAAGTTTGTTGACGAAGTCTTAAGACGCAAACAAGGTAAAGCAGCAGGTAAATAATGTTTGAAACGATAAAAAAACGCAATTAAGATGGTTAAAGTTAAAAAGATAAGAAGAAGATTGAATATCAAGAGACGCGTCAGAAAAATCGTCAACGGTACTGCTGAACGTCCAAGAATGTCTGTCTTCAGAAGCAACAAACAAATTTACGTTCAATTAATCGATGACCTTGCAGGCAAGACTTTACTTGCTGCAAGTTCACGCGAGAACGGAATTGAAGAAGAAAAAATTACAAAGATTGAAAAAGCAGCTAAAGTTGGTGCTTTAATCGCTGAAAAAGCAAAAGCAGCAGGTATAGAAAATGTAGTTTTCGATCGTAATGGTTATTTGTATCATGGTAGAGTTAAGTCTTTAGCAGACGGCGCTCGTAATGGTGGATTAAAATTCTAAAGCTATGTCAGAAGTCAACGTAAAAAGAGTAAAAACTTCGGAAATCGAGTTTAAAGAACGTTTGGTTAGCGTTCAACGCGTCACCAAAGTTACCAAAGGTGGACGTACATTTAGCTTCTCAGCTATCGTAGTCGTCGGCAACGAAAATGGCGTGGTAGGTTACGGACTTGGTAAAGCCAAGGAAGTTCAAGCCGCTGTAGCAAAAGGTATCGATGATGCAAAGAAAAACTTAATTAAAGTTCCAATTATCAACGGAACCCTTCCTCACGAACAATATGGTAAATACTGCGGTGCTTACGTTTATGTACAACCAGCTACTCCTGGTACTGGTGTTATCGCAGGTGGTGCTATGCGTGCTGTATTGGAAAGCGTAGGCGTTAAAAACGTCTTGGCTAAGTCAAAAGGTTCTTCAAACCCTCACTCAGTAGTTAAGGCTACATTCGCAGCATTGAGCCAAATGCGTGACGCTCGTATGGTAGCTGAAATGAGAGGTGTTGATATGGATGTGGTGTTTAACGGATAATCTTAAAGCAATGAAAAAAGTTAGAATTACTCAGGTTAGAAGTGGCATCGGCAGACCACAAGATCAAAAAGACACATTAGTAGCTTTAGGTCTTAGAAAAATGAACCAATCTATTGAGGTTGATATGGAAAATCCATGTCTCGCCGGTATGGTTGAAAAGGTAAAACACCTTCTCAAAGTTGAAGAAATTTAATTGTTGAACTAAGAAAATTAATAAATAGTATGGATCTTAGTAATCTTAAACCAGCCAAGGGCTCAGTAAAAGCTCGCAAGAGAATCGGTCGTGGACAAGGTTCTGGTAGAGGTGGTACATCAACACGTGGTCACAAAGGTGCTGGCTCACGTTCAGGTACTTCTCACAAAATCGGCTACGAAGGTGGTCAAATGCCATTGGCACGTCTTGTACCTAAATTTGGTTTCAAGAATATCAATCGTAAATTCTTCCGCCCAGTTAATGTTGAAATCCTTCAAGATTTCGCTGACTGCGGTATCATGAACATTACTCCAGAATTATTAATGGAAAATGGTTTCGTTGGTAAGAATGAACTCGTAAAGATTCTTGGTAACGGTGAATTAAAGGCACAAATGACTGTCAAAGCTCACGCTTTCTCAAAGAGCGCAGAGGCAGCTATTACAAATGCCGGTGGAACAATCGAGAAAATATAATAAATAAAAACTGAAGAGATATGAAGGAGTTAGTAATAGTTATTTTGGTATGTGTAGTAGTAGCCGCTATTCTATGGATGAATAAACGACTTAGAGAAAACATACGAAATATCTTTAAAATTGAAGAACTCCGTAAGCGTATCACCTATACGATATTAATTGTTTTAATTTATCGTTTCGGTTCTTACGTGGTTCTGCCTGGAATCGATCCTAACCAACTCGCCGAATTGCAAAATCAAAGTAGCAGCGGTCTCCTTGGTTTGTTGAACATGTTCTCAGGTGGTGCTTTCGCTAACGCTTCAGTATTCGCATTAGGTATTATGCCATATATCACAGCTTCTATTATAGTTCAGCTGTTGGGTATGGCAATACCTTATTTCCAACGTTTACAAAAAGAAGGTGAAAGCGGTCGTCGTAAAATCAATCAGATTACACGCTACTTAACAGTTATTATTGTTGCAGCTCAAGCTCCAGGTTACATTGCTAACTTGCGTGCTCAACTTCCAGCTGAAGCAATTTATCCATTCGTAGCAGGCGGCTCACCAACTTTGTTCTTCTGGATTTCATCAGTAATTATTCTTATAGCTGGCACATTATTCGTCATGTGGCTCGGTGAACGTATCACAGATAAGGGTCTTGGTAATGGTATCTCTTTGATCATTATGATTGGTATCATTGCTCGTTTACCATTTGCTTTGATAGCAGAATGTGTATCTCGTGGTACTCAAAGTTCAGGCGGAGGTTTGATTTTCTTATTGATTGAGATTGTCGTTCTCGTCCTTGTTATCATCATGACAATATTGTTAGTTCAAGGTACACGCAAAATACCTGTACAATATGCTAAACGTGTTGTTGGCAACAAACAATACGGTGGAGTACGTCAATATATTCCATTAAAAGTTAATGCAGCAGGTGTTATGCCAATCATTTTTGCTCAAGCAATTATGTTCATACCTATTACTATTGCTGGTTTTACCCAAAGTGAATCAATGTCAGGCTTCATGTCAGCATTTACAAACATGAACGGATTCTGGTATAATGCAGTATTCTTCTTCTTAATCGTTGTTTTCACATACTTCTACACAGCTGTTACAATCAACCCAGCTCAAATGGCAGAAGATATTAAGAAAAACGGCGGTTTCATCCCAGGTGTTAAGCCAGGTAAGAAGACACAAGAATTCTTTGATGACGTTATTTCAAGAATAACATTACCAGGATCATTATTCTTAGGCGTAGTTGCAATCATGCCTGCAATAGTTTCAATTCTCGGCGTTAATCAACAGTTCGCACAATTCTATGGCGGCACATCATTGTTGATTCTCGTTGGTGTTGTATTAGACACATTACAACAAATAGAGAGCCATCTCTTAATGCGTCACTATGATGGTTTAACAAAGACAGGTCGCATTAAAGGTCGTTCTGGAAGAATATAAAGATTTCTAACAATGATTCATTATAGAACAGATAGTGAAATAGAATTGCTTAGAAAAGCTGCTTTACTTGTAGGTAAAACTTTAGGTGAAGTAGGGAAGCATATACGTCCGGGTATCCGTACTATAGAACTTGATAAAATCGCTGAGGAATTTATCAGAGATCATGGTGCAATACCTGCCTTCAAGGGCTATGAAGGATTTCCCGGAAGTTTATGCATTTCCGTTAATGATGCAGTCGTCCATGGTATACCAGGAAATTATGAGCTTCGTGATGGAGATATAGTTTCTGTAGATTGTGGTACTATCTTAGATGGCTATGTCGGTGATTCTGCATATACTTTTACAGTAGGAGAGGTGTCTGAAGAGATTAAGTTGTTTCTCCAAAGATCAAAAGAGTCTTTGTATAAAGGTATCGAACAAGCTGTATCAGGAAATAGAATTGGTGATATAGGTTATGCTATTCAAAGTTATGTTGAACAATTTGGTTATGGAGTAGTACGAGAATTGGTTGGTCATGGTGTTGGTCGTAAGATGCATGAAGACCCACAAGTTCCAAATTACGGCAAACGTGGTACAGGAACAAAGTTGTCGGAAGGCATAGTTATTGCGATTGAACCGATGATTACTTTTGGAAAAAATGACATCATTCAAGAAAGAGATGGATGGACTATAAAGACAAAAGATAGAAAGCCAGCGGCGCACTTCGAACATGACGTAGCAGTTCGTAACGGGAAAGCAGAGATATTATCAAGTTTTGAGTGGATTGAAGGAAATCAATAAATAAAAGAATATTATATGGCAAAACAATTGTCGATAGAACAAGACGGAACAGTAGTTGAATCATTGGGTAATGCAATGTTCAGAGTAGAATTAGAAAATGGTCTACAAATTATAGCACATATTTCGGGCAAGATGCGTATGCATTATATAAAAATTCTACCAGGGGACAGAGTAAGACTCGAAATGTCGCCTTATGATCTGACAAAAGGACGTATAACATTCAGATATAAATAATTTTTTTTTCTTAAAAAAAAGTCTTATCTTTGCACCCGCAAAAAATGAAGATAAGTTTAGTTGACTTTAAAGAAATAAAAAGATAATAAAAATAATATGAAAGTCAGAGCATCAATCAAGAAAAGATCAGACGATTGCAAAATTGTGCGTCGTAAAGGTAAATTGTATGTAATTAACAAAAAGAACCCTAAAGAAAAACAACGTCAGGGTTAATAAAAACGTAAAAAAAGAATAATTATGGCTAGAATTGCTGGTGTTGATATTCCTAACAACAAACAAGGTCAAATTTCATTGACTTATATTTATGGTATTGGTCGTTCACTTGCTAAAGAAATTCTTGCAAAAGCAGGTGTAGATCCAGAAAAGAAAGTACAAGACTGGAACGATGATGAACAAAATGAAATTCGTACAATCATCGGTGATCAATACAAAGTAGAAGGTGAACTTCGTAGTGAAATTCAAATCAATATCAAACGTTTAATGGATATTGGTTGCTACAGAGGAATCCGTCATCGTGCAGGATTACCATTGCGTGGTCAAAGTACCAAAAACAATGCTCGTACTCGTAAGGGACGTAAGAAAACTGTTGCTAATAAAAAGAAAGCCACTAAGTAATAAATAGCTTATTGGTTGGATCATAAAAAACCATTAAAAAAATAATTTAAAAAAATGGCAAAAAACACAAAAGTCGTTAAGAAACGTGTTGTGAAGATTGAAGCTGTAGGTAAAGCATTCATTAAAGCTTCTTTCAATAACATCATCATTTCCTTGACAAACAATGAAGGACAAGTCATTTCTTGGGCATCAGCCGGAAAAATGGGCTTTAAAGGTTCAAAGAAGAACACTCCATACGCAGCTCAAATGGCAGCCGAGGATTGCTCTAAAACAGCATATGACTTGGGATTACGTAAAGTTAAAGTATTTGTAAAAGGACCAGGTTCAGGACGTGAATCAGCTATTCGTTCAATCAATGCATCAGGTATTGAAGTAACAGAAATCGTTGACGTTACTCCATTGCCACACAATGGTTGCCGTCCACCTAAACGTAGAAGAGTGTAATTTTTATTAAAATTTTAAAAATTAGTAGTTATGGCAAGATATACAGGTCCTAAAACAAAGATCGCTCGTAAGTTTGGTGAACCAATCTACGGTGCTGACAAAAATTACGAAAAAAGAAATTATCCTCCAGGACAACATGGTGCAGCTAAGAGAAGAAAAAAAGTCTCTGAATATGGTGTACAGTTGATGGAGAAACAAAAAGCAAAATACACATACGGTATTTTGGAACGCCAGTTCAGAAATTTGTTTGAAAAAGCAAATAGAAAAAAAGGTATCACTGGTGAAATTTTACTTCAACTTATTGAATCACGTTTAGATAACTTAGTTTATCGTTTCGGTATTGCTCCAACACGTGCAGCTGCACGTCAAATGGTTAGCCACCGTCATATTACAGTCAATGGTAAAGTTGTCAACATCCCTTCATACTTAGTAAGAGTTGGTGACATCATCGCAGTACGTGAAAAATCCAAGAGTTTGGAAGTCGTTACTAATTCAGTGGAAGGTCATACAAATCGCTATCCATGGTTAGAATGGGATTCAGATAAACTTTGCGGTAAATTTATGACATATCCAAACCGCGAGGATATTCCTGAAACCATCAATGAACAACTTATCGTTGAGTTGTATTCTAAATAATCGAATATAAACTGATATTATGGCAATTTTAGCATTTCAAAGACCTGATAAGGTTATCATGGTAGAATCGACAGACAAGCATGGTGTCTTCGAATTTCGCCCACTTGAACCTGGTTTCGCAACAACTATAGGTAACGCACTCAGAAGAGTTCTTTTATCTTCATTAGAAGGTTTCGCTATCACTTCAATCAGAATTGAAGGCGTACAACATGAACTCGCACCTATCCATGGTGTTATTGAAGATGTTGCTGATATAGTACAACGTTTCAAACAAGTTCGTTTCAAACAACAAATACCAGGTGAAACATTTGAGAAAGTTAATGTAGTTATTGGCGGTCAAGAAGAATTCGTGGCTGGCGATATCAACAAATTCCTCTCAGTGTTCCAAGTGTTGAACCCAGAACTCGTCATCTGCCACATGGACCCTTCAGTAAAATTGTCATTAGAATTGACAATCAACAAAGGTAGAGGATATGTGAATGCTGACGAAAACAAAGTGTTGAATGCACCAATCGACACAATCGCCATAGATTCTATCCACACTCCAATAAGAAATGTCAGCTACAAATATGAGAACTATCGTGTTGAACAAAAGACAGACTACGAAAAGCTTATATTTGACATTGAGACTGACGGATCAATAAATCCAAAAGATGCATTGGAGGAAGCCGCAAAAATACTTATCTATCACTTCATGCTTTTCTCAGACGAGAGAATAACAATGATGGATGAAAAGAAAGCAGCATCAGAAGATTTAGACGAAAATTCATTACATGTTCGTCAACTTCTTAAGACTAAATTAGTTGAGATGGATCTTTCAGTTCGTGCATTGAATTGCTTGAAAGCAGCTGAAGTTGAAACAATTGGTGATTTAGTATCACTTGATAAGCATGACTTGCTCAAATTCCGTAACTTCGGTAAGAAATCACTTACAGAGTTAGAAGAATTGGTAAGAAGCAAAGGATTAGAATTTGGAATGAATATCAGCAAATATAAATTAGATAAGGAATAATAAAAGATGAGACACAATAAAAAATTTAATCACTTAGGAAGAAAAAGCGCTCACCGCAATGCTATGTTAGCAAATATGGCTTGCTCGCTTATTCTTAACAAACGCATTGTTACTACAGTTGCTAAGGCTAAAGCTTTACGTATTTATGTAGAACCAATGATTACTCGTTCCAAAGATGATTCAACAGTATCACGCCGTACAGTTTTCGCTATGCTTCAAAGCAAAGAAGCAGTTACAGAACTTTTCCGCGAAATTAGCCAAAAAGTTGCTGAACGTCCAGGTGGTTACACTCGTATCATTAAATTAGGTACTCGTCTTGGTGATAGCGCTGAGATGTGTATGATGGAACTCGTTGACTATAATGAAATTTACACAGGCAACGATAAGAAAGCTGCTAAAACAGCAAAAGCAACTCGTAGAAGAAGCACAAAGAAAAAAGCTGAAGCTACAGTAGAAGAAAATACAGCAGAATAATATATTCTCAAAAATAAAAAGACCTGACATTTTGGTCGGGTCTTTTTTTTAAATTAATTTATAAACTCAAAAATAAATTTACTATGAGCAGAATAGCATACGTACACGCACGTCAGATTTTAGATTCACGCGGTAATCCAACCGTTGAAGTTGATGTAGTTCTCGAATGCGGAGCTAAAGGTCGTGCTTCAGTTCCATCAGGTGCATCAACTGGTGTTAATGAAGCTCTTGAACTTCGTGATGGTGATAAAAAATGTTACCTTGGTAAAGGCGTTCTTAAAGCAGTTGCTAATGTTAATGGTCCTATCGCAGAAACATTGATAGGCATGAATGCATTAGATCAAATTGCTATCGATGAAGCAATGATCGCTCTCGACGGAACAGAAACAAAATCTAACCTCGGTGCTAATGCAATACTCGGCGTATCTTTAGCAGTTGCTAAAGCTGCTGCAGACTACCTCGGTTTGCCTCTTTATAAATATATCGGCGGTGTTAACTCTTACACACTTCCTGTTCCTATGATGAACATCATCAATGGTGGCGCTCACTCAGATGCTCCTATCGCATTCCAAGAATTCATGATTCGCCCTGTAGGCGCAACATCATTCCAAGAAGGCATCCGCATGGGTACAGAAGTATTCCACAACCTTAAAAAAGTTCTCAAAGACCGTGGCCTCAGCACAGCTGTGGGTGATGAAGGTGGTTTCGCTCCAAATCTCGAAGGTACAGAAGACGCTCTTAACGTAATCCTCCAAGCTATCAAAGCAGCAGGTTACGAACCAGGTAAAGACGTTACAATCGCTCTCGACTGCGCTTCTTCAGAATTCTTCAAAGATGGTAAATATGACTACACTTGGAAACAAGCTGACGGTCCTGTTTACTCAAGCAAAGAACAAGCTGAATACCTCGCTAAACTCGTTGCTGAATATCCAATCGATTCAATCGAGGATGGTATGGCAGAAAACGACTGGGAAGGCTGGAAGATCCTCACAGATATGATTGGCGACCGTTGCCAATTAGTTGGTGACGACTTGTTCGTAACTAACGTTAAATATTTACAACGTGGTATTTCAGAAGGTTGCGCTAACTCAATCCTCGTTAAAGTTAACCAAATCGGTTCTCTTACAGAAACTTTACGCGCTGTTGAATTAGCTCAACGTAACGGTTACACAGCAGTTATCAGCCACCGTTCAGGTGAAACTGAAGATTCAACAATCGCTGACATCGCTGTTGCAACAAACTCAGGTCAAATCAAGACTGGTTCTGCAAGCCGTTCAGACCGTATGGCTAAGTACAACCAACTTCTCCGCATCGAAGAAGAACTTGGTAGCGTAGCTTACTATCCACGCAAAAAGTAATGCATAATTCATAATGCATAATTCATAATTAAGCCGCTCAGTAATGGGCGGTTTTTTTTTGAACTAAGAACTAAGGACTAAGAGCTAAGAACAGACTATACACTTTACACTTTCAATTCTACACTTTCTTTGGGCGTTCCGGCAAAGCCGTCGGGCTTTCCGCTATATCTTTGCTCGCACACTCGCAAAGGATGCCGCTCCAATCCCTAACGCTTGGGGCTAAGAGTAATGAGAGGCGAGCTTTGAGCAAGGTTGCTGAGTTCGTTGAAGTGATTTTTTAAATTTCTCGCAGAGACGCAGAGAAACGCAAAGTGTTAATTGGCTCTGACCGCGTGAATCGTGGCGGTAGCTGGTACAGCATCGCAAGGGACTGCCGTGTGTCGATTCGTTACTACAACCACCCAGACAGCAGGTACAACTACCGCGGTCTCCGCCTTGTCCTTTAGGAACTACAATTACATCCCATCCTTTTGGCACTAAGCTAAAGCCGAGACAATGAATGAAGTGAAGCAAGCGAGTGAGGGACGAACGAAGCAAGCGCAACGGAATGAATGACGCGAGGAGAAATTGAGGAATTTTAAAACAGCTCCGTCAGGAGCGGCAGTTCCCAGGCAGGTGATGAAGCACGCAGTGCGGAATCCATGCAAAATAAGATGCAAAGAAAATCAAAGCGCTGAAGGTGCGACAGAAAAACGCCTCTGTCGTGCCTTCAGCACTTTTTATATCATCATGGTCATGAATGCAGGGGTTCCGTGCTTCGCACTCCACCGCCTGCCTGGAAACTGTCGTCACTATGTGACTTTTTTAAAGACACCGAGTCACTAAGTTGCTGAGTTTCTGAGTTTCTGAGATTTTGAATTTTTTGTGGTGACGTGGCTTGCCGCATCCAATGTAGAGACGCGTTAATGTATCTTGCAAAAAATAAAGAAACATTGACACGTCTCATTTTTTGTAGGATTCGTATTTGTTTTTTGAGACGCCACAGGGGTGACATTTTTTGAGACGCCACAGGGGTGACGTCTCTACGGGAGCGGTGCTGTAAAAGGAACGATTCCTTTTTTTACACGTTGCGTTAGGGATTGGAGCGGCATCCTTTTGGAGCGCAGCGGAAAAAGATATAGCGGAAAGCCCGACGCGTAGCGGAACGCCCAAAAGAAGGAATTGAGGATTTGGGGATTTGATGGTATAAAGGTATTAGGGAGAAAAATTACTTCCTCAGTTCTTCAAATCTTCAGTTTCTCAATTTCTAATAAACCATTCATCCTTGAAATTAACCAGATATACCTTTTCTTTGGCGCGGGTGATGGCGGTGTAAAGCCAACGGAGGTCTGATAATTCTAAAGTGGTTTCATCTGGAAGATATGGTGCTTCCACGAAGACGTTGTTCCATTGTCCGCCTTGTGTCTTGTGACACGTCAATGCGTAGCCGAACTTAACTTGTAAGGCATTGAAATATGGATTTTCTTTCATAGCTTTACGGCGGTCAGAAGCTCGCGGAATATCCATATAATCTTCTTCAACGGCTTGATATAGTCGTTTAGCTTCTTCATTTGTGAGGGCAGGGGAGTCGCTGTATAATGTTTCCATTATTATCTTTACAGAAAGATTAGGCGCATCTTCATAATCTGTAAGTTGAATGTCGACATCGGCGAAGTGGAATCCGTACATTTCCTCGAATTTGTTGATTCTAGTGATTTCAATCATGTCGCCGTTGGCGAGGAAGCTTATTTGGCCTTGAGCTATGAGCTGTGAGCTATGAGCATTTGATTGTTGAACTTCTTGTTGTCTTGTCGTCTTGATGTCTTGTTGACTTGTCCAATAATAATTATTTTTCACAATCATGAGTTTGTCGCCGGTGGAGAGTTCGCCTTCTTCTTGCAGCACTCTGCTTCTGATGGCTTGGTTGAACATATTGGCTCTTTTATTGGAACGGCAGATTACGACGGCGTCGTTGTTGTTTCTTTTGTCGCCAAAACTTTCCCACAGCAATTCCTCAAACGACATCGGATCGATTTTAACAATATCGTCAAAGTTTTTAATGTCTAATAAAGGCAATTGATACATATCGGATTCGCTCATTTCCCATTGCTCATTTCCCATTGCAATTTTATTCCTGATTTCAGTAGCATTATACAATATTCCCGAATACAAGGCTTGACGCATGACTTCTTTCATTTCGAATGTAGCGAGAGTAAGGTCGAAGCTGTTTTTCAAGATGTTGAAGTCCATTGCGGGTGAGATTTCGAGTCCGACGGGCGGCAGCTGAGCCGAATCTCCTATGAGCAGAAGTTTGCAGCAGCTGCCGCTGAAGACGTATTCTATCAAGTCGTCGAGAAGCGAACGCGACCAGGAATAGCCGTCGCCTTGGTCAGAAATCATAGAACTTTCATCGACGATGAAGATGGTGTTTTTTGCTTTGTTTTCAGCTCTTGTCATACGCAATTCTCCATTTGCAACGGCTTGAAAACGATATAGTTTTCTATGTAAAGTGGATGCTGGTTTTCCAGTGTAATTGCTTATGACTTTTGCGGCTCTTCCTGTAGGTGCTAGCAGCTGGTATCGCATGCCGATACTTGGCAATGTTTTTACTAAAGTCGAGACTAAAGTAGTTTTTCCGGTACCAGCGTAACCTCTTAAAAGATAGACAGGTCTTTCTTTTTCTGTTAATATAAATGCCGCTAGATGATATAAAACTTTGGCCTGACCTTCGGTAGGTGTTAAGCCAAAATTCCTTAAAAGAATGTTAAATAATGTATTTCTATCCATAATAATTAAGATTAGAATGGATAACCGATACCGAAGTTGAGAACAAAATCTTTGAATTGTAACTTGTTGATTCTCCAGCGTTCGCCTTCAGGATAAGCAGGGTTTACAATAGGGATTGCAGCATCGAGACGGAAGAGGAAGAAAGAAAAGTCGAAGCGTATTCCGACGCCGACGTCTGCAGCAAGTTGCTTATAGAAAGTATCAAATTTAAATTGACCGCCAACGAAAGTTTCGCTTTCTTTCATAGTCCAGATGTTGCCGATATCTGTGAAAATAGCTCCTTTGATGAAACTATGAATAGGGAAACGATATTCTAAATTGAATTCTAGTTGTATGTCGCCGATACGTTCGATATTAAGGTTTTCAGGATTGCTGAATGTTCCAGGACCTAATTCGCGGAACTGCCAGCCTCTCATGCCATTAGAGCCTCCTGCGTAGAAACTTTTTTCAAAAGGCATGTCATTAGAGTTGCCGTAAGGAATGCCAGCGCCCAACATGAATCGCGTTGCAATCTGATTTTCTCCATATACATATTTGAAATATCTGAAATCGAAGGCAAAACGAATGTATTGAGCATATCTGATACCATATATTTCATGATAGTTGTCGACAGTCTGTATGGCAGAAGTGTTGTTGAAAAGTGATAATAAATTACCGCTTGATTGAACGTTGGCTTTAAAATAAAAGAAGTCTTTTATAAATCTAACATTTTGGTTATTAAATATATAAGTATAATCTAAACCGAAAATCAAGTGGCTTGTATATTGGTCTTTGATACGTTGGTTTGTTTCTTTTTCTAAGATTTCTTCAAAAGATGGTGTTGGATCCACTTTAACACTATTGAAAGTTAAAGGTGTTAAAATATGCTGTTCATAATTGTTTTTCATCCAGTTATAACCGAATGAGAGAATAGATATTTGTCTGGTGTAAATAGGTCGCGTTTGTAGGCTGTAACCTACTGTTAATGTTGTTCTTGGCTGATATTCTTTAGCGAAGTTTTTTAATTTTATTGGGCTTAAAAATTTAGGGAAGAAAATACTTGCGTCAATACCGAATTCTTTAGTATTGAAAAGGCTTGTATTTCCTTCATTATCAACAAGTACTGACTGAGCCTGAGTTCCAGCTCTGAGACTTATATTGAAAATTTCTGAGCCTCTGAAAATGTTTTTGTTACGATAGGTAAAACTGCCAAGTATGCCTAAATCACCACTGGAATTAGTGCCTTCTAATTGTAGACTATAATAGTTTACCTTGGATCTGTTTAGTATGATATTACAATTTAGAAGATTGATGCTATCGTTATCATTTTCAATAGGTTCAAAGTCAATATTGTTGTGGTTGTAAAGTTTTAAGTTGTTAAGAGCTTTGTAAGTTTGCGTAACTTGATGGGAGTTGTAAAGGCTTCCTGTTTGTATTTGGATTATATTGTCGAAAGTCTTGAATCTTATTTTAGGTTTTTCATTGTAAATAAAATAATAAGTCTCGTCTCCCAAATTTCTGTTTAGTTCAAATGTATATTTTGAAGTGTCAGCTTTTACGTTATTAGTTAAAACTCCTTTGGGATAAATATATATATTGTTGATTTTGTATTGTTTATGATTTATATTTTTTTGTGTTAAAGGATCAATGACATTGTCTATTCTTATATTGATATTAGCTTTTTTATCATTGAAGTTGGTGTCTACTTCCATGAAGATATAATCTTTTGTAAAATAGAAATAGCCGTTGTTTTTAAGATGTTCTGTTATCAGATCGCGTTCGTCATCTAGATTGAATACATTGTAGATTTCACCTTTTTTTACAGGTAAAGTTTCTTCTATGTCTTTGACATAGTGATAGATAGTGCTGTCAGTTATTTTATATGATATACTATCAACGATATAAGGTTTTGCAGGATATATTCCGTAATATACTTTTGAAATGCCTTTTCTGTTTTTTATTTCTGTAGATATTCCAGAATTAAAATAACCGACATCATTCAAATACTTACTGATTTGAACGATGGAGTTTTCTTTCATTTCATTATTGAAATATACAGGTTTTTCGCCTATTTTCTTATTGATCCAGCCAATCAGTTTTTTATCTTTGTTTTTTTCTGTTTTATAATAGACCCATGTTAGCGGCATGAATCCCAGAAATTTAGGGTTAGAAGATTGTACGATGTATGAAGATATGTCAGACTTGGTAAAGTCTACATCTTGTGAATGAATTTCTACAACATTGTTTTTCAATATCATTTCGCCTTCTGGTATATGCTTCCTGATGGAGCATGACACGAAAGTCGTAATCATGAGGCATAATAAAATGATATTTATAAAAACTCTGCGCACAATCTCCAATTTTTTACAAAAATAAAATTTGTTTCTAAATTTTTATGTCTGAAATCCTTAATTCTTAAACAACTTCAGCTACTGTAAAGTTGCTTCCTCCAACAAATACCAAATCGCCTTCTTTTGCATTTTCCAAAGCTGTTGAATAAGCGAGACGTACGGAATCATAGATTTTTCCATTGAGTCCGCATTTAATTGCTTTTTCTGCTAAAATATTGACGCTTAATCCTCTAGGTATGTCAGCTTTGCAGAAGTAATATTCTGCATCTTTTGGTAATAAGTTTAGAATTCCATCAATGTCTTTATCATTTACGACGCTTAAAACAAAATGTAATTTGTTGTATTTAGTTTCTGCTAATTGACGGTTCACTTCATTGATGCCGGCAACGTTATGTCCGGTATCGGCTATTGCTAAAGGATTTCTGTTTATGACTTGCCAGCGTCCCATCAGGCTTGTATTTTTTATTACATTATTTAAACCATTGATAATGTGTGTGTTATTTATATTGAATGATTCTTTTAGAATATCTAACGCACAAATTACGGTGGCGAGGTTTTTCTTCTGATAATTGCCTAATAATGGATATTTCAGGTCTTTAAGATAGAGTTCGTTGTTTTTGTATATGTCAAATTTTTGATATTCGATAGAGTATGTGTTATCTTTTCTGCAATCCATTATTTGGTCGGCAAATATGATTTTACTATCTTTTTCTTTAGCTGTATTTATAAATACATTTTTGCTATCTTCTTGAGTTTCACCGATAACAACAGGAGTTTTAGGTTTTATGATGCCAGCTTTTTCTTTAGCGATTTGTTCTTCGTTTTCGCCTAAGAATTTAACATGGTCTAAAGATATGTTTGTTATAACACACAATTCTGGATTGATGACATTTGTGGAGTCGAGGCGTCCGCCCATTCCGACTTCGATGATAGCGATGTCGACTTTTTCTTTTCTGAAATAATCGAATGCCATTGCCACAGTCATTTCGAAGAAAGATAATTCGAGTTCTTCGAGTTTGTTTTTATGTTTTTCGATAAAATCGACGACGTCATTTTCAGGAATCATTTCTCCGTTGATGCGGATACGTTCTCTAAAATCGCGGAGATGTGGGGAAGTGTAGAGTCCTGTTTTGTAGCCAGCTTCTTGAAATACAGACGCCAAAGAATGAGAAGTGCTGCCTTTACCATTGGTGCCAGCTATATGTATTGATTTGAAACTATCTTGTGGATTGTCGAGGTAGTTGATTATTTCTATAGTTGTGTTGAGGTCTGCCTTGTAAGCGGATGCACCAATGCGTTGATACATAGGTAGTTTGTTGAACATCCAATTTAAAGTTTCATTATAATTCATGTCGTTTTGTTTTTATTGTCTGATAATAAAAGTGTATGTTATGGTACCTCTTTGTAATTCGGCTGCATTTTCATCTTTATTGAAAATGGAATTTTTAGCGGCTTGCAGTGCTAATGCACGCATTTCAGAATTTGTTATTGTCGTTCCTTTTCCAATTTCAGTTCTTTGCACACGACCTTCTTTGTCAACCCAGATGTCGACGACGACTTTACCTTCTTCGCTAACATTTTCGCGACTAGGTGAGGCGATGCTTTTTGCGCCACGTCCGCCCAAGTCGTAGGCTGGTCCGCCGCCACTTCCGCCGTTGCCTTCGTATCTGTCGATGTCTTTCAAACCATTAGGCGAGCCTTGAATGCCTCCTGGTTGCGTGTTTCCTTCTGATGAACTTTCTGTGTTGTTCTTTGGAGCTTGAAACATAGCTCTTTGATTAACAACAGGTTTTTCTTCAGGCTTTTCTTCTATTGGTTCCTCTACTTCTTCGATTTCTTCAAGCTCTTCAATTTTTTCTACTTCCTTAGGTTCTTCTATTTCCTCTGGCTTTTCTTCTATTTCTTCAATCTCTTCAGGAACTTCTTCGATGCTAGGAACTTCTTCGTCTTCACTTAAAATTTCCTCGACGTCTTCTGCATGTGCTTCTTGTTGTTCTACAACTTTAGGCGTTTCAGGAACTGGTTGGCTAGCAACGTTTTCGCTGGTTTTTCCTAAACCTTGAGCATACATTCCTAAATTGACTTCAACGCCAGCTTCGCCAGGAAGTGGGAGAGGAGTTATGAAACATAAATTGAGAAGCAGAACGAGTGCTACTGCATGAAATGCAATAGTCATAACAATTCCAAATAACTTATGTTTGTTTTTATTTGTCATTTTTTATTTGATGTAGCTAACAAAACTTTATGTTTATTATTGGTCTCTTTGTTGATTTCATTGACGGCGTCAATAATATTTACAATGTGTTGAACAGCAACAGTTTTATCGGAACGAACAACGACAGTACCTTCGATCTGATTTGCCAATCCTTTAAATATTTCAGCTTGCAAATCTGTTTCGCGAACTCGTTTCTCACCTACATAATATTGGTTTTTTTCGTCAACATAAACTGTTATTGTTTGTTTTGACATTGTTTTACTATTGCTTGATGGAAGCATCAATTTTATAGCATTAGGTGCAACTAATGTTGATGTTAACATAAAGAAAATCAACAAGAGGAAGACTAAATCCGACATTGATGACGAATTGAAGTCAATCTTTCTTTTATTTCTAGATTTAATTGCCATATACTTTTTAATTAGGAGTAATGAATTAGGAGTTAGGAGTTGTTTCCTGTCTCCATCCTAAATTATGAATTATGCATTATGAATTATGAATTGAATCAAACTGGTTCATTTAATACGTCCATGAATTCTATACTCTTGCTTTCGAGTATGTTAACGACTTTGTCGATTTTAGCGACAATGATATTATAGAAAATATAAGCGAGGATACCGACGAACAAACCGCCTACTGTTGTAACCATAGCTTCGTAAATACCTGCTGAAAGTAATTCAATATCAATATTATTTCCAGCCATTGACATATCGTAGAAAGCGCGAATCATACCGGTTACAGTACCAAGGAAACCGAGCATAGGAGCGGCACCTGAAATCATACCGATTAAAGCGACGCCTTTTTCAAGTTTGCTGACTTCCACATTACCGACGTTTTCAATAGCTGTTTGAATGTCATTAAGTGGTTTTCCGATACGAGAAATACCTTTTTCAATCATTCTTGATATTGAAGTATCTGTTTGTTTGCATAAATCTTTAGCTTCTTCTAACTTGCCTTCAATCATGAAGTTACGAATTAAATTCATGAAGTTGTCATCTCTTTTTGATGCTTTGTTTATGGTTATAAATCTTTCGCAGAAAATATAAACCGCTATTATTGAGAAAATTGCGAGTACAACCATAATCCAGCCGCCTTCTTTGGCCAGTTCCAATAATGATAATCTGATTTCTTCTGCTTCTGGTGCAGCAGCTACGTTTGTAGCTTGAATGAGAATGCTTAATAAATTCATGTCTTTTTTATTTTTTAACTTTTTATTATTAACTTAATATTTTCTAAAATATTATAATTGTTGTGGTAAACAAATATTTCCTGATGAACTATCTGATGATGCGCCTGTTACAGATGATAATACATTGATTTTTCCTTCCATTTTCAATGTTCCCAAGAAAGCAAAAATCAAGGCTTCTTTATAATCGATAATCATTGTATCAGGAATTACTATTTCATGTTTGCTCATTTTTCTGATACGCTCAACCAAGTAATTGTTTTTTGCGCCGCCGCCAGTGATGAGCATTTTTGATGTTTCTAAAGAATTAGTTGCTTTAACGATTTGATATGCAATATGTTCTGTAGCTGTTGCTAATAAATCTTTTATTGATAAAGAAGAGTTGTCAATAATTTTATGTTGATATTCTTCAAAGAATTCTCTCCCTAAAGATTTAGGATGGCACTTGTCGTAATAAGGATTATCGTTAAAAATATTTAACAATTCTTGATTTATATTACCTTGACGAGCGAAGTTTCCATTGTTGTCATAATCGTAGCCCAATTTGTTGGACAAATAGTTTAACATTTGGTTTGCCATACAAATGTCGTAAGCAATACGTTGGTCATCAATATTATACGATACATTTGCGATTCCGCCGATATTTAGACAGATTGGAAAATCAGCGAACAGATATTTGTCGCCGATTGGAACTAAAGGAGCACCTTGTCCGCCTTTTTTTACGTCTTCTGTTCGGAAATTATTGATTGTCACAATACCTGTAGCATTAGCTATTTCTTGGCCATTGCCAATTTGCAAGGTATATGACTTTTCAGGCATATGGAAAATTGTGTGTCCGTGAGACGCTATCAATTTTGGATCGAACTCGTATTTCTTGATGAATTTCTTAGTTATCGTACCAAGATATTTTCCGTATTCTATATCTAATTCTTTTAATTCCGACTCATTTTTGTTGAATGCCTCAGACAATTTGTTTTTCCATTCTTCAGTATATGGAATATTGCCTGCTTCAACGATTTGGAAGAACCATCTTTTGTTGTCGTGACTGAAATTGACATAAGCAATGTCAACACCATCGAGTGAACTTCCTGACATTAAACCTATTACCTTGAAATCTCTCATGATTATAAAAGATTTATGATTTTTTCCAAATGAATACTATTGGAACCCTTGACTAATATTTTCATTCCAGAAATCTCATTTTGATTTATGTGTCTGATGAGTTCATCGACATTTAAGAAAGAAACGAAATCGTGATTTATTTTGTTGAATTCACTTCCAACAAGAATCACGTTGTTGAATTTAAGTTCTTTTATAAGATTTATGATTTCTTGATGTTCATTTAAAGATTCGTTTCCGAGTTCTTTCATATCACCTAATATTAATAGGTGATTGGCGTCACTGATATTTCTGAAATTTTTAACGGAGTTAGACATACTTACTGGATTTGCGTTGTAAGCATCCATGACAACTTCGTTTTTTTCGGTCTTTATGAATTGAGAACGATTATTAGTAGGGTGGTAGCTTTCTAATGCTTTGATTATCAATTTTTGATCTACGTTGAAATAGCAACCTACAGTTATAGCGGCCATTACGTTTTCAAAATTGTACTCGCCGACGAGTTTTGTATTGATGGTGTTATTATTCCAGCTTATAGAAAGATAAGGATTTGATGATAATATCGAAGCGTGATAATCGGCATTATCATCTTTTCCATATTTTACGTTAGTCAGATTCTGAGCTAATTCTTTCAATAGATGATTGTCGTTATTTAGAAATACTTTTCCGTTTGTATTTCTTAGATAATCATACAGTTCGTTTTTGGTTTTAACAACGCCTTCGAAACTGCCGAAGCCTTCTATATGCGCTTTTCCGATATTTGTTA
Source organism: Bacteroidales bacterium (assembly GCA_017381865.1). GTDB lineage: Bacteria > Bacteroidota > Bacteroidia > Bacteroidales > F082 > Limimorpha. The sequence continues at coordinate 14,568 of JAFOBJ010000012.1, read as the reverse complement.
TTATGCCGAAATTAGGTTGCGCTAATGAGCATAACAATTCGATTTCTTTAGGATGATTTGCACCCATTTCCACAACAGCGATTTCTGTATCTGGTTTTATTTGAAACAAAGTCAAAGGAACGCCGAGGTGGTTGTTGAAGTTGCCTTGTGTGTAAATGATATTGTATTTTTGAGACAATACAGAAGCTACCAGTTCTTTGGTGGTCGTTTTACCATTGGTTCCCGTAATTCCGATTATCGGAGTATTACATTTCTCTCTATGTAATTTCGCTAGTTCCTGAAGTGTTGTCAAACTATCATCAACAATAAATAGACGTTCGTGATGGGGGAGGTCTTTACGGTCGGCAATGACGCAAGCTGCAATATTATCATTTGCAACTTGATATGCGAAGTCGTTGCCATCGAAATGTTCACCTTTTAGTGCAACGAACACACAGCCTGGTTCTACTTTTCTGCTGTCGGTTGTGACGATATATTTTTCAGAATATAGCTGATATATTTTTTCGATAATCTTCATTATTAGACCAAAAAAAAGCCGTCTTTTGTGTGACGGCTTACATTATATAAAGTGAATAACTTATTTTGCTAATGCACTGCCAATTTTATTCATGGCGCATCTGAAACCAACTGTTGAAGAAGCTTCATCTTCATTCATAAATCTACGAACAGAAGGGCTCAAGTAATAAGGACCATCGTTCCAAGAACCACCTTTGTAAACGCGTGATTTGTCAGAAATCAATGTTGTATTACCATAGTCATACATTTGTGTTGTATATGCATCTTTTGATAATGTTGGATTAGTCCAGTCGTTGCCATCTTGGATAACTGACATATAGTCGCCATCGTTGAAGTTCAAAGAGTAAAGGTCTTCGCGGATTTTTTGCTCGACAGAGTCATTTTTACCTGAGAATAAGTCGCTAGCATAAACATCACCACGGAATGGGTTATGATCGTAGAAGTCTTCGTAAGAAAGAGGACGATATACGTCGAGTACCCATTCAGAAACGTTACCAGCCATGTTGTATAAACCGAAGTCGTTTGGCCAGTAAGAGATTACTGGAGCTGGGAATGTAGCACCGTCGTTCAAGCTACCAGCGACACCCATGTAGTCACCATTACCTCTCTTGAAGTTAGCTACGAAAACGCCCATATAATCTGGATGATTTGATCTCAAACCATTTGTATTCCAAGGATATACTTTACGTTCGATAACATTTTCGCTTACTGTGTTACCAACGAGACCTAATGCTGCATATTCCCATTCTGCTTCTGTTGGGAGTCTGTATTTAGGAAGGAGGATACCGTCTTCCATTTGAACTTTTTCGTTTGATTCTTGGTTTGCAGTAGCTTCGCTGCTATTGTTTGTGCTTTCTGCGTTTTCAACAACTTCGCCTTCTGCTGCTGTTGTTTCTTCTGTAACGTTAGAAACTTCTTCTGTAGTTGTATTGCTTTGGCTGATAGCACCAACATATTTACCTGCTAAGTAAGCTTCTGTGCTGAAGTGATAATCTTTATTTTGGTCGTTGTTGTATGATAACATACCAGCATCGACTAATAATTTTTCATTAACTCTGTCTGAACGCCACAAAGCATAGTCGTTTGCTTGATTCCATGAAACGCCAACAACTGGATAGTCTCTGTAAGCAGGGTGACGGAAATAAATTTCAACCATTGGTTCATTGTATGACAATGAAGTACGCCATACTGTTGTGTCAGGAAGAGCATTAGCGATGACTTGTGGATAGTCGCTACCATAAACTCTTGTTAACCAATGAATGTATTCCAAATAATCTAAGTTGCTAACTTCTGTTTGGTCCATGAAGAATGATGAAACAGTAACTTTTCTAGGAGTATTATTCCATTCATAATAGACATTTTCAACAGTTGCACCCATTGTAAATGTACCGCCTTCAATCGCAACGAGGCCAGGACCTGTGATTTGTTCAGGAGAATCAATGATATAAAAACCTCCGTTTTCGTCATCATTGTATTTCCAACCAGTTGTACGAGATGATTGATTGCCGATTTTGCCACATGATACTAACAAAAAACTTACGAATAACATTGTTAGTAATGATTTGATACTAAATTTTTTACGCATTATTTTAATTTTTAATTATCTATCTAACTCTAAAAAAAACGTAATATTGTGCCCACTGAAAACAGCGGACTAATTTCAGTTTGCAATTATACGGATTTTTTTTTAAATAAAAAGCATAAATGTATTTTTTTTGTGATGTTTTTAATAATAAATAATTAGTAGAAACGTTAGGCTTTTGGTATATTTGCAAAATGCTTTTAAAATGGGAAAAATAGATATAAATAATTGTATGATAAAGCCGTATGTTTTTTTGTTTGTTCTTTGCTTTAATGTAATTGCTTTAAATGCTCAGAATAAAGATTCGTTTTCCGTTGAAATTAAATGGAATGGACTGGAAAATATATTTGTAAATGGCAATGCCGTTAAATGTGTTTCTTTTGAAAATGCTGTTTATGACAATTATTTTGATGAAAAAAATCCCTTTTATAGAACGACTTTCCCAATTTATTCTGATGAAGTTGAAATAGATGCTTATCTTGATAATTTAACTTATGAAGAAATACCTGAAAATGAGCTTTCTTTTTTGAATGAATCTGAAATAATTGATACTATACCATTATATAATTACTACATAAAATCTTCTCGCGACAATCATAGTTTGTGCTTTGAAATAAATCCGTTTTTTAAAGTCGAAAATGTTGCGGTGCGACTTGTTTCGTGCGATGTACATTATTCTATTGAAGGTGTAAAAAGAAACAGAAGTTATTATTCTACAGATAATTCTGTACTTGCTTCTGGAAACTGGTATAAGATGTCGCTGTCATCAACGGGAATGTATAAGATAACTTATTCGGAACTTTCATCGATGGGTGTGCCAGTCGCTTCAATAAATCCTAAAAATATCAGATTGTATCACAATGGGGGCGGAATATTGCCCGTGATAAACAATGAAAAACGCCATGACGATTTGGTGGAGATTCCAATTTTTGTCAGTGGAGAAAACGATGGTTCTTTTGATTTAGACGACTACATTGTGTTTTATGGAAGAGGTCCTGTGACATTGAAAAATGTTAATGGAATTTATGAAAAAGTAACCAATCCGTATTCCGATTATTCTTACGTTTTCTTGACTACAGATCTTGGTGAAGGAAAAAGAATAGAAAATGCAGAGTCGATAGCTGAAAATCATGATGTGATAGTTGATTCATTTCTTGATTATCAACTTGTTGAAGATGATACTTACAATCTAAACAATATGGGCGCGACATGGTATGGTGATAAATTCGATGCGATATTGTCTCGTTCTTATTCTTTCGTCTTTCCTAATCTTATAAAGGAAAAGAAATGCAATCTCTATTCGGAAGTCGCTTCAAGAAATTTCTCAAGATCTGAATTTAATTACAAAGCGAACGGAAGCATGATATACAAATTGGTTTCTTCAACAAACGCATCAGATGGCCTGTTTGCCAATATGATAAATACTGGTAATGTGAAGTTTAACTCCGATAAGGATCAGATTATTATCGAACTTTCATATTCAAGAACTACATCTACATCAACGGCTTGGCTTGATTATATCGGCATCAATGCTTGGCGTGAACTGAAGTTTACCGAAAAAATGATGCTTTTCAGAAATCCAGATTGTTTCAGTAAAGAGAAAATATATAAATATGAAATAGGTAATGTTAATAAATCTTTGCAAGTCTGGGATGTAACAGAACCAACAGAGCCAAAGAATCTTGAACTTGAATTTTCTTCCAATAAGGCTTATTTTAAGACAAAAGGTTCGCAGCAAAACGAATTCATTGCTTTTGACGGAAACTATTATAATAAGGTAAACTTTGTTTCAAAAATAGCTAATCAGAATCTTCATTCCAAATATGATTTCGATTATCTGATAATTACACATCCTGATTTTTATTCTCAATCTTTACGTCTTAAAGAAATACATTCTCGAATCGATGATTTAAAAATAGAAATCGTGACTCCGCAGCAGATTTATAATGAGTTTTCATGTGGAACTCAGGACATCACTGCGATAAGAGATTATATCAGAATGCTTTACAAAAAATCTAATAAGAGATTGAGATATGTCTTGCTTTTCGGTGATGCTTCGTACGATTTTAAAAATAAAAGCGGACAAGTCTGTTTTATTCCTTCGTATGAGTCTAAAACATCATGTTCTTCAGCATGCGTGGTGTCGGATGATTATTTTGTCTGTTTAGATGATAATGAGGGCATTATGAATAACACTTCTGTTATAGATTTGGCTATTGGAAGAATGCCGGTGGCAACGCAGGAAGATGCTTCAGCTATGATTGATAAAATTGAGCAATACATATCAATAACAAAGGAAAGCGCAGGTCAGTGGCGCAAGAATATTACTTTCGTTGCAGATGATGATGATACATATTATGCTAGCCATGCGGAACAGTTGGAAAATATAATAAGGAACAACGGCGGTGAAGATGTTGATATTGACAAAATTTATCTCGATGCATATCCTCAAATCGCTACTTCAAGCGGACAGCGTTCCCCTGAATGTAATGCTGCTATTACTAACCGAGTAGAACTTGGTGCTTCTATAATTAATTATATAGGTCATGCTGGTGAAGTGGGCTGGGCTGCAGAAAGAATATTGACAAACGAGGACATCTTCTCTTGGCAGAATTCTCCGAAACTTCATCTTATGATAACAGCTTCATGCGAATTTAGTCGCTTTGATGACCATACAAGGACTTCCGCAGGTGAATATGTCTTCCTTAATCATCATGGAGGTGCTATCGCAATGATGACAACGGCGAGAGTTACATACGCATCGAATAGTATTAAATTGATGAAATTGTTGTATGAACATCTCTTCGATGTTGAAGGTGGAAAATATATTACGATGGGTGATGTCTTTGTCCATGCAAAACAAGTGGGTGACGAGAATTCGAAGGTTTATGTCTACTTCGGCGATCCTGCGCTACGACTTAATTATCCGGAAAATATAATAGAATTAACATCAATAAATAATCATGATGTGATTCAAAATGATACTTTGCCAAATCAAGCAGATACATTGAGAGCATTGCAAAATGTTAACATAAAAGGTGTGGTTAACGATATGTTTGGAACTCATCTGTCTGATTTTAATGGCGTCTTGCATATCAATGTATATGATAAAGATGTGACTTATAATACTCATGGCAACGAAACAAATGTGATTTCTTTCAAGTTGAGAAACAGTGTTATATATACAGGTAAGGCTGAAGTGAAAGATGGAATGTTTTCTGCCGATTTTACTTTGCCGAAAGATATCAATTACAGCTATGGCGAAGGCTTGATAAGCTTGTATGCATATAGTGAAGATTGTGACGCACATGGCGCATATTCTAATATTATAGTGGGAGGATTGAATGAAGCTGCTGATACTGATAATCTTGGACCTGAAATTAAATTGTATATTGATGATGAAAGATTTGTCGATGGCTCCATGACAAATGAGAATCCGCTTCTTTTGGCATATATTAAAGATGAAAATGGCGTCAATACTTCTGGAGCAGGCATTGGCCATGATATTACTGCAACTCTTTCAGGGGCAACGAACAAAGTTTATACTCTCAATCAGTTCTATGAAGCACCGCTTTCTAAAGATGAATCGGGTTTGCTGTCGTATAAGTTTTATGGCTTGAATGAAGGAGAACATACGTTGACATTTAAAGTCTGGGATATTCACAATAATTCAAGCACAGCGACTATACGTTTTGATGTTGTAAAAGGTAAGGTTATCTATATGGAAAACATAACTAACTATCCTAATCCTATGAATGGTAGCACTAATTTTACCTTTGAACATAATCAGAAAGATAATCAGATAGATGTCGTTATAAAGATTTATAATGTTGTAGGACAATTGGTTAAGACAATAACAGAACATCGTTACGGAACGACTGCAAGAATAGAACCTATAAAATGGGATGGACGCTCTGATGGGGGAACGCCTTTGAAATCTGGCGTTTATGTTTATAATGTGACAATTAAAAATTCACAAAGTGAAGAAACATCAGGATATTCTAAATTAATAATTGAATAATTATTATATTTGCAGAGATTTTTCTATAAAATTTTAAAAAAAAGTACAATAATAATTTTTTTAGTACGTTAATTGAAAAATAATTTTTAAGAATATGAAAAGAATTAAGATTTTTACCTTATTGTTTGTGATGCTTTTTGCAGGTTATGGCGTTAAAGCACAAGTTGATATTGATGGAGTAGTAGGACAGAATTTGGACTATAACGTGATTTCTACAGCTGTTCCTTTTATGATGATTGCTCCAGATGCCAGATCTTCAGCTATGGGTGATGTAGGCGTCTCAACATCTCCAGATGTTTACTCAATGCATTGGAACCCTGCAAAATACGCATTCATTCAAGATGATTTTTCAGTCGGTTTGGCTTATAGTCCTTGGCTCAGAGAATTGGTCACAGATATGAATATCGCTTACTTAGGCATTTCAAAACGCGTAAGCCCTAAATCAACTGTTGCTGCAACATTACGTTATTTCAGCCTCGGTGACATTACATTTACAGATGATGATAATTATGATTTAGGAACATATTCTCCAAATGAATGGGCAATCGATGTCGCTTATTCTCGTAAGTTAGGTAAATATATCTCAGGTGCCGTAGCAGGTCGTCTCATCTATTCTAACTTGACACAAGGCGTAAAAGATTATTCAAAACCAGCTCTTTCTGTTGCAGCTGATGTCGCTGTTTACTATACAAGAGATGTTTATTGGTTTAATACAATGGATGCAAACTTCTCATGGGGTGTGTCAATCAATAATATCGGTTCAAAAATGAATTACAATGACGCAAACTTAGACAAAGATTTTATTCCTACAAACTTGCGTTTTGGTCCAACTTTGAAACTCGATATCGATGATTATAACTCATTGGCATTCTCAATTGATTTCAACAAATTGTTAGTTCCAACACCTCCAGTTTATGCAAAGGATTCAATAACAGGTGCGCTTATCTATGACAATGGTGAACCAGTCATCGCTGCTGGCAAAGATGATAACGTTGGTCCAATTCAAGGTTTAATCCAATCATTCTATGACGCTCCAGGCGGATTCAGCGAAGAAATTAAAGAATTTACATTAGGCGTTGGCGCAGAATATTGGTACAACCAAACATTCACAGTAAGAACAGGTTTCTTCCATGAAGCAAAAATGAAAGGTAATCGTCGTTATATGACATTCGGTGCTGGATTACGTTATAACGTGTTTAATATCGACGTATCTTACTTGGTGCCAGTTAATAACAGCGCAACATCAGGAACAAATCCATTGGAAGGAACTCTTCGTTTCAGCTTGACATTCAACCTCGATAAATGGGGAAACAAAACAAAATTAGAATCAGTTAATTGATTCCGATATAATTGAAAAAAACTCCGGGTATCATCTGATGCTCGGAGTTTTTTTATGGAATGATAGAATGGTCAACGGTCAGAGTTAGGAGTTGTAGAGACGTCACTCCTGTGGCGTCTTTCAATAGTCAACAGTCAATGGTTCAAAGTCTTACAAAAGATTTGCCGACTCTTTTGTCTTCATAAATAATCTGAAGATGAAAGAGTCCTTTTTGTAATGTGCTGCAATCAATTCTTAATTTTTCGTTTGATGCATTATTGTTAATTTCCATTAACTTTTGTCCTAAACTATTGTAGACTTCAATCTTTTTTATTCCTTTACTTTCGACAAATAAAAAGTCTTTCGCAGGATTTGGATATATAAATAAGTCGTCATTATTCAAGATGCTTTTCACTTCGATAAATCCTTCATGACGATAATGGTCTTGTTTTGTTGCCACGACTTTGATAGTACTGCCTCCTTTTTGCGGATTTATATTTATAATGCTGTCGTTGTCAGTTGAAACGGCGATAATTTTTCCATTTACAGACAGAGCTAATTTTGTGTCTTTATCTCTTTTTATATTAATGGAAGTCTCGTCGCTTGTAATTTCTTTTGGATAATTGATATTTATTTCTTTAGGCATTTCGGTGTTTAATTGTAAGAAAGCGTCGCCGAAATAATGAAAGAGATTGTAAGTTATATTTTTATTGAATTCAAATTCAGGCCAAGATGATTGTTTAAGAAAATGCTTTCCGTAAGAATTAGCGAAAGCTGGATATTTGAAATTTGTGTTGTTTTCGCCATAATCAGGCATGAAGTCGTTCCAAAGATAATCGTAGACTCCCCAGACGTAAGCATCGTTGACGAAAGAATACGATGTTTCAGAAGCTGCGATTATGGCGACGCAGCCGTTTTCTGTACGCATGAAATGTTCTGCAAAACAGTCGTCGTTGCCTTCTCCGTAACGGAAATTGCCAGTCCTGCAATTCGTTGACATTACGAAAGTCAAATCTTCATTGCTTAAATTATTTACTTCTTTATTTGAAAAATAAGGATTTGTCCAAGCCTGATATTGTCCGTGACCTCGATATTGAACCAAGAAAGTACCTTTATTAATTAATTCACAAATATCTTTGTTGTTTCCGTTCCAATTGTTTAAATGACGAAGGTCGGAAGGAATGTAATTCAATCCATCAGGACCGAAATAATTAATTATGACGTCAGTGTTTTTTGCTGATGACCAAATCGAATCAGGATTGCCGTAAAAAATCGTGCTTTGACGATTAGGATGTTTGTTTATTTTTTCAAAATAACCAGCAATGACTTCAGAACTGAGGTGAAACCAGCGCGATTCGTCGAAACTCATGACCATGAGAGGCTTGTCGTAATAATCTGGATTCGTGGAAGGATTACGTTCGTAACGCATAGTTTTCTTTACCATAATTTCCGCTTGTTGAGCATTCGCTGCTGGCATACGAGCGATGACGATTTCTGGAAGATTGTCGTTGTTGAAGTCGACGAGTTTGTTGTCGGTGAGATAAGAATGTTTGTCGGGATGATCATTGAGGTAGAAGGAACTTATTCCTTTTGTGGCATCGAGATTATAATCTCCGAAAAGGAGGATGGCGGAAGGAGAGAGGTTCCAGCTTTTGTAAATGTTGTTAAAATAATTTTTGATATTTACGGGAAAGTTATCGCCGATTTCGTTCAGGCTTACGACTTTAGTCAAGATGCCTTGTTCGTTTCTGAATCTAGCCAGTGTGTCGGCCCATTGTTGGATGCCGCTGTTGTTAGGGGTGACGATGAGATATTCGCAGCCTTCGTTGTCTTGACAATATGAAAATAAAGTCATGAGTGAAAACAGTATTATGAGCAGCGATTTTTTCATAATGCAAAGATAGGATTTTTTTAACTAAGAACTAAGAGCTAAGAACTAAGAACTGACTTATAGACTCATAGACTCATAGACTCAGAGTCTCGGCGTCTCGGTGACTTTTAAAAAAACATTAACATAAATTCTTAATAAAGAACATAAAAATGTTAAAAAAGAAAAGATGAGGTGATTTTATGGTGGCAAGGCTTTATCGTTTTATATTGTTTGTTATAACTTTGCAATGAGTAACCAAAGTTAAATTTATGGAACAAAATATGTCAAACGATAATAAAAAAGCCATTCGTCTGAACTTTCTTAAGGGGAGTCAATCTCACAGTCCTTCTCAGACGAATGTTGATGCAAAAGTACAAATAAATATTGAGACAGCGATACCAAAACTGGAATAGCTTTTAGAAATACATCGCCGAATCTTGAACTCTGAGCTCTGATAGCTCCGAAGGTGCGACAGAAATTAAGGTCTTCTCTAGCAAAGACGCAAAGGAACGCGAAGATAATTTTCAATTGCACGCAGCTCATAGCAAAAAAAGTTCAAAAGCAGCTTTAGTTATTAAAAAAAGTTCTATATTCGCAACATCAAACGAAATGTGATGTCAAGCGTAAATTTAAATATGAAAGAAGAGTACTTAAGCAAAAGTTGCTTGTGTAACGCATTGACATACATTACGATTACCCCCCCTCCCATTGGCAGCTGACCAAGGAGCTGGAATTTAATTCCCCAAAATCTTATTTAACAAAATTTTACAAGGCGTGTCGTCATGCTTTGCGATGGCGTGTTGTAATAACTTTACGACATAAAATGTTTCGGTCACTGAGCTTGTCGAAGTGCCGGACTTATGCTTTCGATAAGCTCAGGTACCATTTGCCCATAGCTTGTAGCTCAAAGCTCACAGCAAGAAAATTATTAACCATTTAATTAAATAAATTATGAAAAAGATTTTACTTATTATCGCATTATTAATCTCAGGATTGGGATTGAATGCACAGAGTGCCACCATTGGTGGTTTGAAATTTAATGTGACAAGCATAGAACTTGCAGAATGCGAAGTCTTAGGATATTCTGGTAAACCAGTAGATGTTACAATTCCATCTAAGGTAACAATTTCAGGGAAAGAATATTCTGTTACTTCTATTAGAGGTTTTTATCATTGTTCCTCATTAAAAAGCATAGAAATTCCAAGCGGTGTTACTTCTATTGAATCTAGTGCTTTTACTGATTGTTCTTCTTTAACAAGCATAGATTTTGGAGAAAACTCTCAGCTTACTTATATTGGTTATGATGTTTTTTATGGATGTGAATCTTTAACAAGCATAGAAATTCCAAGCGGTGTTACTGAAATTAATCCTGATGCTTTTTATGGATGTTCCTCTTTGACAAGCATAGACTTTGGAGAAAACTCTCAGCTTACTTTTATTGACCATGAAGCTTTTTATGGATGTGAATCTTTAACAAGCATAGAAATTCCAAGCGGTGTTACTGAAATTGAATATGATGCTTTTTATGGGTGTGAATCTTTAACAAGCATAGACTTTGGAGAAAACTCTCAACTTACTTCTATTGGATATTCTGCTTTTTATGGCTGTTCCTCCTTAACAAGCATAGAAATTCCAAGTTCTGTCACTTATATTGGAGAGAGGGCTTTTTATGGATGTGAATCTTTAACAAGCATAGAGCTTCCAAGCGGTGTCACTTCTATTGGAGAGAGGGCTTTTTATGGATGTGAATCTTTAACAAGCATAGAGCTTCCAAGCGGTGTCACTTCTATTGGAGATTGTGCTTTTGTTGACTGTTCCTCTTTAACAAGCATAGATTTTGGAGAAAACTCTCAGCTTATTTCTATTGGAGAAGCTGCTTTTTATGGATGTGAATCTTTAACAAGCATAGAAATTCCAAGCGGTGTTACTGAAATTGAATATGAAGCTTTTTCTTACTGTTCCTCATTAACAAGCATAGACTTTGGAGAAAACTCTCAACTTACTTCTATTGGATGGGAGGCTTTTGAAGGCTGTTCCTCTTTAACAAGCATAGAAATTCCAAGTGGTGTTACTTCTATTGGATATGATGCTTTTTCTGGCTGTTCCTCTTTAACAAGCATAGTTGTAGAAAGTGGCAATATGGTTTATGATAGCAGAAATGATTGTAATGCAATTATAGAAACAGCAACAAACACACTGATTGCAGGATGTCAAAATACAGTTATACCAAGTTCTGTTACTTCTATTGGAGAATATGCTTTTAGGTATTGTTCTTCCTTGACAAGTATAGAAATTCCAAGCAGTGTTACTTCTATTGGAGAGAGGGCTTTTTCTGGATGTTCAAGTTTAACAAGCATAGTTGTAGAAAGTGGCAATATTGTTTATGATAGCAGAGATAATTGTAATGCAATTATAGAAACAGCAACAAACACACTGATTGCAGGATGTCAAAATACAGTTATACCCAATACGGTATCATTTATTGGAGATTATGCTTTTTCTTACTGTTCCTCATTAACAAGCATAGAAATCCCAAGCGGTGTTACTTCTATTGGAGAGTGGGCTTTTTGGGACTGTTCCTCATTAACAAGCATAGAACTTCCAAGCAGTGTCACTTCTATTGGAGAGAGTGCTTTTGAAATGTGTTACTCCTTAACAAGCATTTATTGTTATGCAGAAAGTGTTCCAGAAACAGATAGTGATGCATTTGATTATTGTCCATCAGATATGGTAATTTATGTTCCAGAACAATCTATATATGCTTATAAGATAGCAAGTCCTTGGAAAAAGTATACAATTATGGTTATGCCATATTTTGTTATAGTTGCTTCAAACCCAGAAGATGCTGGTATAATTACAGGCGCAGGAGCATATGCAATAAATGATACTGTTACATTAACCGCAACAGCAAATGAAGGCTATAAATTCATCAACTGGACAGAGAATGACTCAGTCATTTCTGAAGTGGCAGAATATACATTTGTTGTTGAAAATGATAGAGAGTTTGTTGCAAACTTTGAGTTATTGACATATGAAGTAACAGCTTCGGTTAATGATGAAAACTTTGGTGCAGTCACTGGAGCTGACACTTACAGCCATGGAGAAGAAGTTACATTAACAGCTACAGCAAATGAAGGATATAAATTCGTCAACTGGACAGAAAATGACACAGTCGTGTCAACAGAAGCAGAATATTCATTCGTAATTACAGGAGACAGAAACTTGGTTGCAAATTTTGTAACGCTTCATGAAGTAACAGCTTCAGTTAATGATGAAAACTTCGGTTCAGTAGCAGGTGCTGGTATTTATGGTTATGGCGAAGAAGTTACATTAACAGCTACAGCAAATGAAGGCTATAAATTCGTCAACTGGACAGAGAATGACTCAGTCGTGTCAACAGAAGCAGAATATTCATTCGTAATTACAGGAGACAGAAACTTGGTGGCTAACTTTGAATTGTTAACATATGAAGTTGTAGCTTCAGTAAATATTGAAAATGCAGGTGAAATAACAGGTGCTGGTATTTATGGTTATGGCGAAGAAGTTACATTAACAGCTACAGCAAATGAAGGCTATAAATTCGTTAACTGGACAGAAAATGACACAGTCGTGTCAACAGAAGCAGAATATTCATTCGTAATTACAGGTGACAGAAGCTTGGTTGCTAACTTTGTATCAACAGAAAGCATCTCAGAACTCGAAGCTTCATTCAAAGTTTATCCAAATCCAGTAAGCGATATGTTGTTCATTGAAGCAGAAATCGAAGTAGAGGAAGTTGCTATCTTTGATGTATATGGCAGACAACAAAATCTCAGCAACTCAGCAACTCAGCAACTCAGCAACTCAATAGATGTTTCAAGCTTAAACAATGGCATCTACTTCCTGAAGGTCGTTACAAGTGAAGGTGAAGTTGTGAAGAGATTCATTAAAGAATAATTCATAATGCATAATTAGGGTGTTACTTTGGAGAAGGGTGACACTCTTTTTTAATTGAAAATGGAATGTTGAAAATTAATTTTCAGTTTTCAATTTTAAATAGCACACAGCGCCGAAGGTGCGACAGAACAATTTCTCTGTCGTGCTTTCGGCACTTTTTATATCATCATGGTCATGAATGCAGGGGTTCCGTGCTTCGCACTCCACCGCCTGCCTATATTCTGTCGTCACTACGTGACTAAGAACTCTGAACTCAGACACTGACTCAGACTCGGTGTCTCGGTGACTTTAAAAAAATATTAACATAAATTCTTAATAAAAACCAGAAAAAGGATAAAAAAGAAAATATTGGATAAAATTCTCGTTTTGAAACATTGACGTTTTATTTTTCTTGATATAAATTTGCAGAAGAATCAAATTCAAAATTTATGAGTAGTATAAAAAATGAAGCTAGTCTTCAAGGCGAACTTGCAATATATCATAATGATGATACTAAGATAGAAGTCGTTTTAAACGATGATACGGTATGGCTTTCCCAGAGTCAGATTGTTCTGTTGTTTCAATCAAGCAAGGCAAACATCAGTGAACATATTAAGAGTATTTATCAGCAGAATGAATTGGATAGAGATTCAACTGTTCGGAATTTCCGAACAGTTCGTGTTGAAGGGAATAGGGAAGTGTTCAGAAATATTACATATTATAATCTTGATGTTATAATTTCTGTTGGATTTAGAGTCAATACAAAGATTGGAATCCATTTTAGACAGTGGGCAAACAATATACTTAAAAACAATTTGCTTAAAGGATATTCCATAAATCAAAGGATTGATTATATAGAAAATAAATTTGATAATAAACTATATAATCATGATGTTCAATTGAAAGAGATAAATGAACAGATAAATTATTTTGTTCAGAAGTCAATGCCTCCTGTCCAAGGTGTTTTTTACGGCGGTGAAATATTTGAAGCTTACAAGTTTATGACGGATTTGATAAAAATAGCAAATGAATCAATAATTGTCATTGATAATTATATTGATGAATCCGTATTGACGATGCTTGATAAAAGAAAGGATGGCGTTGTAGCAACTATATGTACCGATAAAATTAGCAATCAATTAAAGTTGGATTTGGAACGACATAATAAACAATATTCGGCAATTGAAATACAAACAGTCAAAGACATTCACGATAGATTTGTTATAATTGATAATGAAGATGTTTTTCATATAGGAGCATCGCTTAAGGATTTAGGTAAAAAACTATTTGCCTTTTCAAAGTTAAATTTACCAGTAGATGTCTTGCTGAAAGGTCTCCGAACTCTG
>JAFOBJ010000011.1 GCA_017381865.1 Bacteroidales bacterium | reverse complement strand
GTTTTTTTAACTAATGAATAATTAAATTTAATTCATAATAAATCAACAAACTAATCATGAAAAAGTTTTTAAGACTCATTACTTTCTTAGTCATGTTGGTTCCTTTTGTTGCAAAAGCACAAATCCTTGAACCAGTACAATGGACTGTAGAAACAGAGAAATTAAACAAGAATGAATACAACATCGTATTCAAAGCAGAAATCGAAGATGGTTGGCATCTTTATTCACAAAACACTCCATTCGGCGGACCAATGCCTCTCTATTTCGACTTCATCGACACACTCGGCATTGAACGCATTGGTGGCGTTGCAGAACCAAAAGCTATAGTTCATTATAGCGACGTTTTTGAAATCGACGAACATTTCTTTGAAAAAGAAGCTGTTTTCACACAAAAAGTTAAATTATTAGACGGCGTAGCAACAGTATCTGGTGTTATCACTGGTCAAAGTTGCAAAGAACAATGTGTTCCAATTACTTATGACTTTGAAGTTCAACTTGGTGAACCTGCAGTAGTTGAAACTGATTCAGCAAATGAAGCTGAAAAATCAGGAAGTAAAGGTCTTTTCGGCATGTTGTTAGGCGCAGTTATCTGGGGTTTGGCAGCTCTTATGACTCCTTGCGTTTTCCCTATGATTCCTATGACAGTGTCATTCTTCTTACACGGTGACGAAAGCAAGGCTGTAGGTCGTTTCAAAGCTATCATGTACTACATTTTCATCGTAACTCTTTATACACTCCCAATTGCAGTCCTCATTTTGATTGCTAGATTTGGCGGTGGTGAAGATACAACAGCAAGTATCTTTAACTGGATTTCAACATCATGGATCAATATCTTGTTCTTCTTGATATTCATGGTATTCGCTGCTTCATTCTTCGGCGCATTCGAATTGACATTACCAAGTTCATGGGTTAACAAAGCTGATAGCAAGACAAGCACAAGCAAAGGTTTAGGCGGCGTATTCTTCATGGCATTGGTACTCGTTCTCGTATCATTCGCATGTACAGGTCCTATCGTTGGTACAGCTCTTATTCAATCTTTGTCAGGTGAATTCTGGGCTCCAATTCTCACAATGTTGGTATTCGCGATGACATTCGGTCTTCCATTCGCTTTATGCGCTTTGTTCCCATCATTGTTACAAAATATGCCTAAGAGCGGCGGCTGGCTCAACTCAGTTAAGGTTGTTCTCGGTTTCATTGAAATCGCTCTCGGTTTCAAATTCTTAAGCGTAGCTGACCAAACATACCACTGGGGTCTCCTCGACCGCGAAGTTTACCTCGCTATCTGGATCGTGACATTCACATTGTTAGGTTTCTACCTCTTAGGAAAAATCAAATTCGCTCACGACTCTGACGTTCCTCATTTGTCAGTATTCCGTCTCGTTCTCTCTATCGTAGTTTTCACATTCGTAGTTTATATGATTCCAGGTATGTGGGGTGCTCCTCTTAAAGCTTTGTCTGGCTACTTGCCACCACAACAAACTATGGACTTTGACCTCAAACGTATCAACCAAGAAAACTCTGATAAGGTTATCCAATATGTAGACGCTAAGATGTCTAACATCTCTGTTCAAACAGAACAAGTTGACAAAAAAGTTAGCTCAGTATTGTGCGAAGAACCTAAATATGCAGATTTCTTGCATTTGCCTCACGGCCTTAAAGGTTACTACGATTACGAACAAGGTCTCGCTTGTGCAAAGGCTCAAAATAAACCTATCTACATCGACTTCACAGGCCACGGCTGCGTTAACTGCCGCGAAATGGAAGCTAACGTATGGAGCGACCCTCGCGTCCTCGAAATGTTACGCAACGAATATGTCATCATCGCTCTCTATGTAGACGATAAGACTACTCTCCCAGAAGACGAATGGATGGTAAATTCAAAAGGTAAGAAGAAAAAAACTTCTATAGGTAGCAAAAACTCTGCATTCCAAATCTCTAAATTTGATGCAAATGCTCAACCTTACTACTGCCTCATGGGTCACAATGGCGAACTCTTGGTTGAACCACGTTCATATAACCTCGATAAAGACGCTTTCGTTGACTTCTTGAAGAAAGGTGTAGAAAACTTCAACAACGGCGTTTCAATCAGAAACATCTTTGAATAAAAAGAACTAAAGCTATTGAACTAAGGCTATTGAACCTTATTTAAGCTTTAAATAATAAAACTGAGAATCTGAGAAATCGGGTTCTCAGTTTTTTTTGTAATTCATAATGCATAATTCATAATGCATAATTAGGGCGAAACTATAGGATAAGGCAACGCTTTGTTAGTTAGGAGTTAGGAGTTGAGGATGTTGTATAAACTTTGCGCACCTTTGCGACTTTGCGAGAGGAAAACTTATAATTCGCGCGAATTCGTGAAGATTCGTGGACGTTTTTATGTCCGCTAAAAAAACACTAATCTTTCACGAAATCATTTAGTGATATTTCGTGCAGTTTCGCGGATTAAAATCGTGGACAAAAAAAATAAGGTATGTCACAATCAGTGGCATACCTTTTTTATTTTTGAGACGCATCAATGTGTGTTTATTTTAAAGAAAACATTGATACGTCTCTACTTTGTCTTATTATTGCATTTTTGCAAAATGTTGATAGAAAGCAATGATTGTCTCGATTCCTTTGAAGAAGTGGTCCACTCTGTAGTTTTCGTTTGGTGAGTGGATGGCGTCAGAACCTAAGCCGAAGCCCATCAAGATAGACTTGAGACCGAGAACTCTTTCGAAGGCAGAGATGATTGGGATACTGCCGCCGCTCTTCATTGGGATAGGACGTTTGCCGTATGTGTCCATATAAGCTGCTTCTGCTGCCTTGTATGCTGGCAAGTCGATAGGACAGCCGTAAGCTTGTCCGCCGTGCATTGGAGTGACTTTCACTGTGACGTATTCAGGAGCGATGCTTTCAAAATATTCTTTGAATAATACAGAAATCTTTTCGTGGTCTTGGTTAGGAACCAAGCGGCATGAAATCTTAGCGTATGCCTTTGAAGGAAGAACAGTCTTTGAGCCTTCGCCTGTGTAACCGCCCCAGATGCCGCAGAGGTCGAATGTTGGACGGATACCAACTCTTTCGATAGTTGTGAATCCGTTTTCGCCGCGTAATGCATTGACGCCGACGCCTGCTTTGTATTCTTCTTCGCTATATGGAGCCATGTTGAGCAACTCACGTTCTTCTGCTGTTGCCTCGACGACGTCATCGTAGAATCCAGGGATAGTGATGTGATTGTTTTCGTCCATGACCTTAGCGACCATCTCGCATAATGTGTTGACAGGGTTTGCTACTGCGCCGCCGAATAATCCTGAGTGGAGGTCAGCATTAGGACCTGTTACTTCGACTTCCCAATATGCCAAGCCGCGTAAACCTGTTGTGATAGATGGAGTTTCGTGGTCGATCATGCTGGTGTCAGAAACCAAGATGATGTCAGCCTTGACTAAATCTTTGTTTGTTACAATCCATTTTGCGAGGCTGCCAGAACCTATTTCTTCTTCGCCTTCAATCATGAACTTGACGTTGCATGGCAATGTGTTTGTCTTTACCATTGTCTCGAATGCCTTGGCGTGCATGAAAGCCTGACCTTTGTCGTCGTTTGCGCCACGAGCCCAAATCTTACCGTCTTTGATGACTGGTTCAAATGGGTCGGTGTTCCATAATTCGATTGGGTCGACAGGCATAACATCATAGTGACCATAAACTAAAACTGTAGGAAGTTTTGGGTCGATGATTTTTTCGCCGTAGACTACAGGATTGCCTTCTGTTGGCATAACTTCAGCCTTGTCAGCGCCAGCTGCTAAGATGCTGTCTCTCCAGTATTCAGCGCATTTTATCATGTCGCCTTTATGCTCTGTTTGTGAACTGATTGAAGGGATACGGATTAAACCGAATAACTCCTCTAAGAAACGATTTTCGTTTTCCTTGATGTAAGAATTTGTGATTTCCATTTTTTTTAATTTATATTTTTAATTTAACTAGTTTCTTTTTTATCATACGGCAATGCCATATGCTATATATGTTTGAGCCCTTCGGGCTATATGGTAACGTTGTTTCTTTATCTTTATTATAACTCCTAACTCTTAACTCCTAACTCCTAACTTAATATCCTTTCCGTCAAACACAGCATAAGAGAAATCCCGAATCCAATTGCCGACTACCGTCACTGTCGCACCATTATCGACTTTATATTGCATCGGTTTGTGCTGATGTCCGAATACTAGATAATCGATGTTTGGGTTTTCTTTTACGCACTCTTGCGCATATTTATAAAGCATTGTGTCTTCAACGATGGAATAATAATTGCCTTCGGCTTCTTTCTTCAATTTCTTTGCTCTATGATTATGAGACCATTTCAAGGCAAGTCCGATTCCTAAATCAGGGTGAAACCATCTGAAGAGGAATTGGTTGAACTTACATTCAAAGACTTTTTTTAAGAATTTGTATCCTTTGTCGCCAGGGCCTCTGCCGTCGCCGTGTACAAGGAAGAAAGTCTTGTTTTTCAGTGTCATTATCATTGGCTCGCGATGTAATATGATTCCGACTTCTTTCTGGAGATAGTCGAAAGTCCAGAGGTCGTGGTTGCCAGCGAATAAATGGATAGGAATTCCTGCGTCGATGAGCTGCGATAGTTTTCCGAGCAGACGCACATATCCGCGAGGAATTACTGTTTTATATTCAAACCAGAAGTCAAAGAGGTCGCCCATGAGGAAAATCGCCTCGGCCTCGTCTTTTATCGAATCTAAAAAACGAACCAGTTTTAATTCTCTCTGATGCGAGTCTTCAAGTGTCGGTACGCCCAAATGAAGGTCGGTGATGAAATAAATCTTCTTCTCTGTCATGTCTCCTCAAAAATTAATTCATCACGATATATTATTGTTAATATAATTTAAGATTTCGTCGTCGAAACTATTCTCAGCTTCCTTGTGGAATTTAATTTTAATAGGCAAGACAAAGACCGGTATGTCGTTGAATCTGTTCATGAATGAAGAATTTATCAGTCTCATCGCATCTTTTTCCGTTGTAATGATGACTTTGTTTTTACCTATCATGCTATCGTATTTTTCAATGATATGGTCAATATCTTTTTTTGTAAAGTTATGATGATCATTGAATTGTATTTTTGATATGGTATTATATTTTTTCTTTAGATAATCTTCCAGTGAGTATGTATTAGCAATTCCGCAAAGAAGCAATGCTGTTTTTGTTTCTTTTATGTCGGTTTCATAACTTATTTTGCTGAAAGGCCTGAAGTTAAGATATTCTATGTAAGAATAAAAAATCTTTTGATGGGGAAGTGGTTTCAGACTGCTTTCCACGTCTCTTCTGTAATAAGGAGTTATCACGTTTGGAGATTTTGTTGCGACAATAATGTCGGCTCTTTGAGCGGCTTTTTTTATGTCCCTTAAATTTCCAGCAGGGAATAAGTGGTTGTTGCTGTATAAGTTATAATAGTCTGTTAATAAAATATTCAATCCTGGCTTTATCTTTCTGTGTTGATAAGCATCATCGAGTAGCACGATTTGAGGAGGATTTTCTTCTTGAAGAAGTCGTTCCATACCTTCGCAGCGATTTTCATCTACCGCAACCTTTGCATCTTTAAATTTTTTGAAATATTGAAGTGGCTCGTCGCCGATGTCTAGATGTGTATGATTTTCATTCGCTAAAACGAATCCTTTAGTGTTACGCCCATATCCGCGGCTTAAAATGGCAAGTTTGTATTTCTCAGATAATAGTTCTGTAAGATATTCAATATGAGGCGTTTTTCCAGTTCCTCCAAAATTCAAGTTGCCTACACATATGCTAGGAATATCGTAACTCTTTGATTTTAAAATATTCCAATCATATAGCTTATGTCTTATTAATAAGACAATTGAATAGATGAATGATATGGGCAATAATAACCTTTTCATAAAAATTAACAGACGAACAAATTTACGATTATTTTCTTGAAAAACAAACTATAAATGACAAAAAAATCGTATTTTAGCAAAAAAATAAAAATGAATAAAGTCTCTGAAATTTTGTCTTATATAACAGAAGTTGCGCCGATTCATTGGCAGGAGAGCTATGATAACTCTGGACTTCTTGTTGGTGATGCTAACGCTTTGGTTGATAAAGTGTTGCTGACATTGGATCTTACGGAAAAAGTCATTGACGAGGCTATAGAAAATTCATTTCATCTGGTGATAAGCCATCACCCTTTGATTTTTAAAGGATTGAAAAATATTCTTGTCGACGACACGACTGGAAGAATTATCACTAAAGCAATCAAACACGACATTTCTATCGCTGCGATGCATACTAATATCGACAATAGTTTCTATGGCGTGAATCGTGTTCTTGCAAACCAACTCGGCTTGAAAAACTTAAACATATTGCATCCAAACTTTTCAGCAACTCAGCAACTCGACAACTCCGCAACTCAAGTTGGAAGTGGAATGATTGGCGTTCTTGAAAACGAAATGTTGGAGAATGATTTCTTAAAAATTATTAAGGAAAAATTAAATGTCAGAGCAATTCGCCATTCTGAATTGCAGAATAAAACTATAAGAAAAGTCGCAATTTGCGGAGGTTCTGGAGCTTTCTTGATAAATGACGCAAAACGCTGTGGAGCAGATGTTTATGTTACTGCTGATTTAAAATATCATGATTTCTTTGACGCTGATAATGAAATACTTATCGTTGATGCGGGACATTTTGAAACAGAACAATTCACAAAACAATTATTTGCTGATATTATTCTCAAAAAAAATCCTAAATTTGCAGTTCAAATTTCGAGGGTGAATACGAACTCCGTTAATTATTTTGTTTAATATTAAATTTTTTATAAATATATGGAAGACAATAACTTAAAAAATCACAACGCAGAAGAACAAGAAATTACCGTTGAAAGAAAACTTATTGAATTGTATACTTTACAACAGGTTGATTCTAAAATAGATAAAATTCGTATCATCCGCGGTGAATTGCCTCTTGAAGTTCAAGATTTAGAAGACGAAATAGCTGGTATGGAAACTCGTATCACTAAATTCAATGAGGAATTGGAAAAATTCGCTAAAGACATCGCTGACTATAAAAACAAAATTAAAGAAGCTACATCTCTCATTAAAAAATACGAAGAACAACAAAATAATGTTCGCAACAATCGTGAGTATGAATCATTGACAAAAGAAATTGAATATCAATCATTAGATATTCAACTTTGCGAAAAACGTATCAATGATTTTACAAAGAAATCAGAGATGTTGAAAATATCTTTGAGCGAAACAAATGCTCGCCTAGAAGAACGTAAAGGCGACTTAGAACTCAAGAAAGGTGAGTTGTCATCAATCGTTGAAGAAACTGAAAAAGAAGAACAAGAACTTATGGTTCGCTCACAAGAAAGTGAACAACTTATTGAAGAACGTCTTCTTACAGCTTACAAACGCATCAGAAAAAATGCTCGCAATGGTTTGGCAGTCGTTAAGATTGAACGCGACGCTTGTGGCGGTTGCTACAACAAAATCCCTCCACAACACCAACTTGATATTCGTATGCACAAGAAAATCATCGTTTGTGAATATTGCGGCCGTATCTTAATCGACCAAGATATCGTTGATATGTATCACAACGAATCACAAGATTGATTTTAAGTATTATATATAAAGAAAAGGTTGTCAATTACTTGGCAACCTTTTTTGTTTGAAACCATAAAGTTTATCTGGCCTTTTTTAATATAATTTTAATCTTAATGTAACGACGATGCTGTGCAATTTTGTTGTTTCATAAACTTCTATATTATTCTCAACAACTTGGTCGTAATAATTTGTGTATTGAGAATATAAGTTGTAATTATGATTTTGTAGCATATAGACATAAGCGAAGTCTATCGTCAAGAAATGATGTGTGTAACCGAAGCCGCATGATATAGCGTCTCTCATATAATCGAGTTTTGTTATGCCATAAGGACTTCCGTAGAATGAGTAACCACCTCTGAAACAATAGTTTTGGTAACGCCATTCGGTTCCTAATCTGAAGTTCATCGTTGGTTTGAATGTGTTTGATATAGATTTATTATACTCGCTGTAATCGAATTCTGAATCAGATAGTTTTATTTTTCTGTAATCTACATATTCAAAGTCTGCGGTAATCATTCCGAAATTGCCGAAAATGAATGCTGCACTGGCGTTGGCTCTCCATGGCGTTACTAGTGAATAGCTGAAATAAGATGTTGGCACGACATATTCGAAACTGCCAGAATCGAGGGTTGAAGTGGTTTTCGTTCTCCAGCTGTCAGTTAGATTATAAACAGATGGCGTATGGAAAGCTGCTCCGACGCGTAGCCATCGGCAAGGGTAGGCGATGAGACCTAATTTGCTGTTAAATCCCCATCCTGTAGTGGCTAGAATTTCTTCTTGTGACCAGAAATATTCTTCTGATTCGTGTTTGAATGTTTCTGTATAATCGCTAACTCTTTTGCTTGATATGTAAGGTAAGTTGATGGAAACACCGAAGAAAAGCTTGTCGTTGAAGTTGATGCTAGAACTCGCTGTCCATTCGTTGGTTCCGCCCCAGGAATTGACGTCTCTTAATTGTCGTAAATTTCCGGCAGGAACAGGCGTGCTTAAAGTTCCATCTTGTTCAAAGTTGATGAGATAAGTTTGCCATAAAGGATATATATAAGTAGGAGAATAATATTCTAATTCTTTTTCGTCATATATATCGTTGGCTATTATTTCTGCAAAATAAGCGTCAATTAATGAATTGTTATAGTTGTATCCGTCAAAGAATGTTTTGCTGTTTAAGTTGTTGGTTCTGTTCATGCCGATGGCCCATGTGACAGTGTTGTCGCCACTTTTGTTGACGCCTACATATCCGATGTTGTTAATGGACAAATTGGCTTTCGAATCAAAACCCGGTTTTCCTCCGTTGGCATAGGAATTGGTGAATATGGTGTTGATGGAAGGCGTGAACGTGAATGTTGGCTTTCTGAACAATCCCAATCCAGCAGGGTTGATGCTGATGGAGGAGAAGTCTTGTCCGACTGCGCCCATCGCATTTCCCATCGCCATGCTTTTTGCGGTGCCTTGATAATAAGATGCCGATAAATTGTAGGCATCATAAATGCTTTGGCCTTTGACGAAGAAAGGCACTAAGACTAATAATGTTAAAAAAATCTTTTTCATAACTGTTGGTTTTTAACGTCTTCCGCCGCTAACTCTTGCGCCGCCCATGCTTCCGCTGCTTCTGCTTGAAGAGCCAGTGTTGAAGCTTCCGCTACTTCTGTTTGAAGAAGAACTGCTTGGTCTGCTTACGCTGCTACTTCTGCTTGAAGAAGAACTGCTTGGTCTGCTTACGCTGCTGCTTCTGTTTGAAGAAGAACTGCTAGGTCTGCTTACGCTGCTACTTCTGTTTGAAGAAGAACTGCTTGGTCTGCTTACGCTACTACTTCTGCTTGAAGAAGAACTGCTTGGTCTGTTGACACTTGTATTGTTTCTGTTTGATGAAGAACTAGAACTTGGTCTCACATATTCTGAACTTGAACGTACTTGTCTGTTGCTACTTGCTGGAGCGTATGATTTACGTTCGGAAGATGATTGTCTTGCAGATGAACTGCTGCTTGAAGGTCTTGTTGCGCTTGAAGGACGCGAGCTGCTTGAAGGACGCACTGTTGTTGAAGTGCGTGAGCTTGATGGTCTATCGTTGCTTCTAGAAGCGCTTGAAGGTCTTGATGAAGAAGCTGGAGCTAATCCTGCTGATGCAGGTCTGCTGTTGTTGCCAGCGACATGTAATCCGCCTTGACCGTTTGGTCTTGGGTTGGTTGGAGCAGGGGCGAGGCCTCCACCTGGATGTGGCTTGTGTCCGCCATGACCTGGCTTGTGTGGCGGATATAATGGATAATGATAGTGTGGATAGCAATAATGTGGATGGTAATATGGACTATAATAATAAGGAGTCCACCACCAGTTGTAATGCCAATTATAATAATAGGAAGGGTAGTAATAAGATGGATAATAATAAGGGTATCCGTAATTGAATCCCCAATAACTTCCATAAGGATAACCTATTCCTACATAAACGCTTGTATTCCAGTCATCGTCGTCATCATCGTAATAGTAATCGTAATTATCTTCGAGATAACCATAATTGGATGCGTTTTTGTAGCTATCGTCGTAATATATTTCTGTACTGGTGTAAACAACGCCGTTTGTGTCGGTCACTGTTTCCGTTTTTTCGTATGTTGGCTCAGCTTTTGGTTTTTGCGTTGTGTTTTCGCTGTAATATGCTTGATAATCATATTGAGAATTGCTGCTGATGCTTGAAGTGTTGAAAGTGCCGTTTTCAGATACGGCTAATTCCTTGCCGTCTTTGGCATTTTTGTCGAAAGGAGAATAATACGCATCGTCTTTTACGACATTACTACTTGAAGAACAAGATGTTAACAGAATTCCTAAAGCGATGATTAAAAAATTAAAGCGTTCCATTTTTATAGTGTTTAAATTATAAATGTGTACAATTTTTTTTTATTTTTGCACTTTAAAAATATACAAATACTATACCAATAATAAAGATGGCAAAAGATTTAACATCTCGTCAAGAAAATTATTCCCAATGGTATAATGATCTTGTTTCTAAAGCTGATTTGGCAGAAAATTCTGCAGTTAGAGGTTGTATGGTTATCAAACCTTACGGTTATGCAATTTGGGAGTTCATGCAAGATGCTCTCGATAAAATGTTTAAAGACACAGGTCACGTCAATGCGTATTTCCCATTGTTTATCCCTAAGAGTTTCTTTAGCAAGGAAGCTAGCCACGTAGAAGGCTTCGCTAAAGAATGTGCTGTCGTAACTCACTACCGTCTCAAAAACGACCCTAATGGTGCTGGCGTCGTCGTCGACCCAGACGCAAGACTCGAAGAAGAACTCATCGTTCGTCCAACTTCAGAGACAATCATTTGGGATACATATCGCAACTGGATCAAGAGTTACCGCGACCTTCCAATATTGTGCAACCAATGGGCTAACGTGGTCCGCTGGGAAATGCGTACCCGTTCTTTCCTCCGCACTGCTGAGTTCTTGTGGCAAGAAGGTCACACAGCTCACGCTACACGCGAAGAGGCTTTGGCAGAAGCTCGTAAAATGCTCGACGTCTATTCAGAATTCGCTGAGAAATACATGGCTCTTCCTGTTATCCGCGGTATCAAATCTGCTAACGAACGTTTCGCTGGCGCAGAAGAGACATTCTGTATCGAGGCTATGATGCAAGACGGCAAGGCTCTCCAAGCTGGTACTTCTCACTTCCTCGCACAGAACTTCGCCAAGGCTTTCGATGTTAAATATCTTAATAAAGAAAATAAATTGGAATATGTTTGGGCTACTTCATGGGGCGTTTCAACTCGTTTGATCGGCGCTCTCATCATGGCTCACTCAGATGATAACGGCCTCGTGCTTCCTCCAAGAATCGCTCCTATCGAAGTGGTTATCGTTCCTATCTACAAGACAGACGAACAAAAAGAAACAGTTCTCAACTACTGCGATGACTTGAAGAAACGCCTCGAAGCTAGAAGAATGCGCGTGAAATTCGACGACCGCGACACTCAGAAACCTGGATTCAAATTCGCTGAATGGGAACTCAAAGGCGTGCCAGTTCGTATCGCTGCTGGTCCTCGCGATGTGGAAAACAACTCTGTTGAAATCGCTCGCCGCGACACTCTCGAAAAGAGCTCTGTCACAATCGACGGCATCGAAGATTACATCACAAATCTTCTCGAAGAAATCCAAAACAATATCTTCCAAAAAGCTCTCGACTTCCGTCAGTCAAGAACTGTTAAAGTCGATACTTGGGAAGACTTCAAGACTCAAATCGAAAACAGCATGTTCGTCTACGCTCACTGGGACGGCACTCCAGAGACAGAACAAAAGATTAAAGAAGAAACAAAAGCTACTATCCGCTGCATTCCTTTGGACGACGACTACGAAGATGGCAAATGCATCTACTCAGGTCAGCCTTCAAAACGCCGCGTGATATTCGCAAGAGCTTATTGATAAAGTCTGCAAGTCTATAAGACTACAAGACAACAAGTAGAGACGCGTCAACGTTACCTTAAAAATAAACACACGTTGACACGTCTCTTTCTTTATATCTACGAAAACTCACGAAGTTATTAGTGTTCCTCTCGCAAAGTCGCAACGTAACGCAAAGTTAATTCAACAACCATTAACCATTAAACTTTAATTATGCATTATGCATTATGCATTATGAATTGTTTTAGGGCGTTCCGGCTATCGCCGTCGGGCTTTCCGCTATATCTTTTTCCGCTGCGCTTCAAAAGGATGCCGCTCCAATCCCTAACGCAAAATCGAACCAAAAACTAAAGCTGTTGGCCTTTGAACCATTGGTGCTGGAAAAAAGTTCAAAAGCCTTAGTTCTTAGTTCTTGGTTTAAAAAAAGAGCTGCCTTTCATTCAAAGCAGCCCCTATAACTTGGTGTCTTGTAGTCTTGTAGTCTTGTGGTCTTAATTGTACGGCTCAATAACGCCTCTTGAATTTGGAACTGGCGTCTCGGTTATTGTAGCATTTAAATTCTTGACTTCTCTGTTGTAATAAACGCTGCCGTAGTCGTTTACTAAAGCTTCTAAATTATTGGTGCTGTTGACGTAAATCGAACCTTCGTAATATGCGCGTGCTCTTGCGTCTTTAGAAACCAATTCTTTCGCATAGATATTGTTTCTTGCATTATGATATATTTCGGTGTAATCTGAAGATCCTGATAATGTAACTTTTGCAGTTCCGTCGTGTGTTTCTACGTTCAAAGTCTTACAGTTAATATCGATGTCGATGTGGCCAGAACCGTGGTATACAATCAAATCGAATCTGTTTAATGTGTCTTGGCTGATATAACCTTCAGATTTTAAGTCGCCCCATGATTCGTAATTAACGCGTGTGATGCTGTTATGATAAACCTTGACTTCCAAAGGATAGTCGTAGCTTCTTAACCAATAACGGATGTTTTCATTCTTTAAATATAAAGTTCCGTTTTCAACAGTGCTTGTGATTTTTTCCATGAGGTTTTCGCCTGTTGTCACCTCAATTCTGAAAGTGTCGGCTTCTACCAAAGTCACGTTGATGTCATTATAAAAATGTATGGCTGTGATTTCTTCGTCAAACCAACGAGTTTCTGTTACTGGTTTTCCGTTTGTCAATGGTGCAGGTTCGCATGATGAAACGAACAGCGCAATTAATATAATGTATAATGAACGGTTGATTTCAGACAACTGACGGATGGCATTAAACATTTTGTTGAGCTTGCTATTGTTTTTTCGATTGTTTCTTCTCTCGTTTCTTCTAGCAATTCTTCTTTCTTTTCTCATAATTCTTCTACTTTTTCTCATAATATCTTGAATTATAATTATAGTTTAAAACCTACACCAAAGCTAAGAAAGTCGGCAATGTGCCATTGGTGTACTGTAAGAGTGACCTTACCGTAGATGTGTTTGTGGAAATCTATCTTGAGACCTAATCTCTGATAATTCTTTTCGGTGTGCATGTATTTGCCGAAGTGTTTACCAACGACAAACATGAAAGATGTTTTGCCCATGACTAATTCACCGACGACATGTGCGCCTGGATTCATGATTTGAGCTGTTGTCCATGTCTCGCCACTTTTAATGTTACGAAGTATGTTGGTTCTGTCGTAAATCAAGTCGAAGCCGAGACCTAATTTGAAGAGTCTAGTGAGTTGTTCCATGACATAAACTTCAAAGTCTAACACTGTGGTATAGTCTTTTTGGTTATAGTCGATTCTTTTGTAACCGTATGATAATCCAGCGTAAAGCTCAGGTCTGAATTCTTTGAGATATTCGATGGTTCTCTTTTCTGTCAGTTGTGAAGGGTCGATACGTTCGACAGGTTCGTTGATCATATAAGCTGCGCTGAGACCAGCTCTAAGTACGTTGGTTCCTTTGTTAGGTTCTGAAGTACAGCCATTTGAAAAATGTTGCAAACCGCCGAAGAGTGACATTTTAAATCTGTCGGTGAAACGATGAGAGATGTCGAAAGAAATACTTGCTGCGGCATTTAAAGCAGAGCCGATACATATGTTGTATGGATTTTCTATGTGATCGTAACTTTCAGTAAGATAGCCGAGACCTAAACCGAAGCGGATGCCGAAATTCGTATTTCCTTTAATGAATGGAAAGTAGATGTAAGGATAAATGGCGAATGCTTGTCCCAAAACGTCAATGTTTCCCATAGGAGAGTAGAATGCTGTAACACCGACGGCTGGATAATTGAAGCAATGCTGCCAATAAGATGTGCCGTAAGTCTGTTTCTGTAATGACAACTCAAACATTGGGAAGTGTGCTCTGTAGCCTTCCATTTCGTAGTGATGGTGCATGTAAAAACCATAGCTGAGTCTTAAATCGACTTCCATGTTTTTCATGAAATTCTCCATGAGAGGTGACTTATTTTCACCTTCTTTCTTGCCATTGGCAAATGCTTCATTACTAAAATTAAATGAAAAAATGAAGCATAAAATAATCAATAATAATTTGTCCTTTTTCATATTGCAAAAGTAGTAATAATTACGGGAATTTTAATATGTTTTTAACGATTATTTTTTTTTAAAATAATCAGCTATGGGCAATGAGCTGTGAGCTCAGTGACCGAACAATTCAAAGTTCTTAGTTCAAAGCTCAATGTTCTTAGTTCAAAAAGTCTGTTAGCTGTTGACCGTTGACTTATTTTTTTATTTTTGCAAAAAAAATGATATGAATAAAGATATGGAAACAAATAGCCAAAAAACAGTGGTCAATAGTCAAAGTTCAATGGAAGCATTCCAACGATTGTTAGATATAATGGACAGACTCAGAGTGGAATGTCCTTGGGATAGAAAACAAACTATTGAAAGTCTGCGTCATCTTACGATAGAAGAGGTTTTTGAATTAAGTCAGGCTATTGTTGATGAAGATTATCAAGATGTTAGGAAAGAACTCGGCGATATTATCATGCATATCGTTTTTTATTCTCGCATCGCACAAGACCGAAATTTATTTACCATCGACGATGTTATCAATGGAATCTGCGAGAAATTGATAATTCGTCATCCTCACGTCTTTGGCGACACTTCTGTGAAAAGTGCAGAGGAAGTCGCTGATAATTGGGAAAAGATAAAACTTACAAAAGAACAGAATAGAAGTGTTTTAGGCGGCGTGCCTAATGCATTGCCAGAACTCGTGAAGGCTTATCGCATGCAGGAAAAAGCTGCGGGCGTGGGATTCGACTGGGAAAACAAAGAGCAGGTCTGGGAAAAAGTCGAGGAGGAGATAAGAGAGCTGAAAGATGAAATCAGGGAACGAGAAATGGGAACGGGAGATGGAAACAAGGAGCGTATCACTGAAGAGTTCGGTGACCTAATGTTTGCTCTCGTGAATTATTCTCGTTTCATAAAAGTCAACCCGATGGACGCTCTTGAAGTGGCGAACAAGAAATTCAGAAACCGTTTCAATTATGTCGAAGAAAAAGCGAGGGAAAACGGCAAGTCGCTCGTAGATATGAGCCTCGATGAGATGAATGAACTTTGGGAGGAAGCGAAGAAAGTGAGTTACTAAGTTACTGAGTTACTAAGTTGTTTTATGAGAAGGTTTTTATTAGTATTTTGTTTGTTGTTTTCTGGAGTGCTTTGTTCGCAGAATGTTTCTGTGGATACGGCTTCTGTTGAAATCGACTCAGCAACTCGGCAACTCAACAACTCAGCAACTTATCTCAAATCATACTGGAACTCAGGATTGACGGTTTTGTCGCAGCCTCTGCATTATGATTGGAAAGATTGGACTGTATTTGGTGGCGTTGCTGCTGTAACCACATTGGCGTTCGTTTATGATGATGAAATATATGATTTTGTTGACGGCACGTTTGAAAATGAAAAATGGAATACTGCTTCAAAATGTACTGATGTTTTTGGAGAAGAATATTTCATACTTCCTTCATTAGCATTGACTTACACTATAGGTGCTGTAGGTGAAGACTGCCGCCTTAAAAACATGTCGCTGGCGGCATTGCAAAGTTTCGTCTATGCCGAAGTCGCCTCAGCTGGACTGAAAGTCCTCTCATGCCGTCTCCGCCCTTCGGAAGTCAATAGTCAACAATCAATGATCAACAGCCAACAGCCAATAGCCAATGGTCAACAGTCAATGGTCAATGGTCAAACTTGGTTGGGACCGTTCAAATCTTTCAAAAGCACTTCGTTCCCTTCGGGTCATGCGATGCGTTCTTTTGCCTTAGCAACGACAGTCGCAGGATTTTATCCAGAGAAAAAATGGGTCGGACTCGTTTCATATTCCTTGGCGACGATGACATCTTTAGGTCGTGTCGTTAGTAAGGAACATTGGGCTTCTGACGTAATTGTCGGTGCAGCTTTAGGTTATTTCATAGGTCGCGGCGTCGTTAAATTTAACGAGAAAATAGGTAATATATCAAGCGTTGAAATACAACCGATAGCAACGAATTACGGACTTGGAGTTGTTATTAATTTTTAAGAAAAAAGTTCTGGTTTATTTCAATTAATAATGTTACATTTGCAAAATATATTTACAAGTAAATCATTGAGTGAAAATGGGTGAATTCTGGAAGAGGACAATATTTGGTTTCTTTTTTGTCGTAATAGTTTTAGGATGTATATTTCTAGGCGGATTTTATGCAGTGGTTATGCTCGCAGCTGTAGTAGGAGCAGGCTCGGCAGAAATAGCTAATTTATATCCTCACGAAAAAGGAAAGTCATTGAATGCCATAGTTATAGCTATGTCTATAATGTTGTACGTATTTCTCTCGCTCTATTCTCAAAGTCCCGACTCAATAGAGGCTCGTATTTTTGTCTTGCCAATATTTTTTAACATCCCACTATTGATTGCCCTTTTCTCAAAAAAACATAATTATGTAGATGTTGTAGGTTCTTCATGGCTTTCAATGATTTTCGTTGCTTTGCCTTGCGGAATCATGACGATGTTCTACAACGAGACTTTGATGGGAACCGACAAGGGCTGGGTGCTTTTGATGTTTGCGTTCTTGTTGATTTGGGTCAATGATATTTTCGCATATCTCACTGGTGTTTCGATAGGAAGACATAAGTTGTTCCCAAGAATTTCTCCAAAGAAGACAATAGAAGGAAGCATCGGCGGTGCTGTGTTTACAATGTTATTCGCATATTTTCTCAATCGCTTTGTTCTTAACGTATATTTCTTTGATAATTATATCAGCGATTTACAAGTCCTTTTCTTGGCGTTGGGAGTTGTTGCGTTCGGAACGCTCGGCGATTTGACAGAGTCGATGATAAAAAGACATGCAGGCGTGAAAGATTCGGGTAATATCATTCCTGGCCATGGCGGAATTCTGGACCGCTTCGACGCAACTTTCATGGCGATGCCTTTCGTCTTTATTTACCTATTATTAATTTAAAACGACAATCATGTACATACATAAAAAAGGTTACGGAGTTATTGCTACAGTAATATTAATCGCTGCTATAATAGTAGCGGCGTTCTGGCTTTTCGTTCCAGTTAAATTATTGCAAATATTTATGACGGTAGCTTGTTCCGTAATCGTTTTCTGGAGCTTCACTTTCTTCAGAGTTCCTACAAACAGAGTCACTACGATAGAAGAAAATGCTGTCGTTTCTGCAGCTGATGGCGAAGTCGTCGTGATTGAAGAAGTGGAAGAAAAGGAATATTTCCATGACAAGAGAATACAGATTTCAATATTTATGTCGGCATATAACGTTCACGTTAACTGGTTCCCAATCAATGGCGTGGTGAGTTATTATAAATATCATCCAGGAAAGAAATTGTTCGCCATAAATCCAAAGTCGTCAGAGCTTAACGAACGTAACACATTGGTCGTTAAAGATGAACAAGGAAGAGAAGTGCTTTTCCGTCAGATAGCAGGCGTGATGGCTCGTCGCATCGTTTGCTTCGTCGATAAAGGTTCTCCTGCAAAAGTAGGCGAGGAGTTCGGTCTTATTCGCTTCGGCTCAAGAGTGGATTTCTTCCTCCCGATAGACTCAGAAATAAATGTCAAAATAGGCGATAAGGTAAAAGGAAAGATAAGCGTACTTGCTTATTTGAGACAATAAGACAACAAGACAATAGGACACCAAGATTAAAGAACTTGGTGACTTGGAGACTCGGTGACTTAAATAATGTCACAGATTTCAATCAAATCATATATCTCATAATCGAGTTTTTCGTTATGGGATATTTTTTTTCTGTTGAAATAAATGTGTGTCATGCCGATTTCTTTTGCTGGAATAATGTCGACGGATAAATCGTCGCCAATCATTACGCTGTTTTCTATTGTTGCTCCAACATTTTCCATCGCATAATGAAAAATCCTATAATCAGGTTTCTTAAATCCAACGACTTCAGAAACGAACGATTTGTCAATCAGTTTGTCTAATCCCGATGCTTGCATCTTAATAGATTGAACTTCAAGGAATCCGTTGGTTATGAGATGGATTTTGTAATTTTTCTCTTTAAGATAATTAAGAACTTCCAAAGTGTGAGGCACTAGTGCGACAAGACGAGCTGCGTAATCGGTGTAGCTTTCTCCGAGGTCGATGGCAAGTTTTTCATCAATCACACCATAATCTTTCAAAGGAAGTCGAAAACGTTCTGTTTTCAAAAAATCTTTGTCAATTTTCCCTTGACGATAAAGCTCCCAAAGTCTGTTGTTGTGTTCAAAATAAGTGTGATGAAAATGACTTGCGCTAGGAATACCATAATTAATAAGGTTGAAAATATCGTATATTTTGTCAAAAGCCATGAGAGAACTTTTGTCGAAATCCCATAATGTATTATCTAAATCGAAGAAAATATGTTGATATTTAGTCATTTGTAATTGTGTTGAAGTTGAAAGTTTTAAAGTCTATGAGTCTATAAGTCTATGAGTGTTTTTTGAAAACTTATTGACTTGAAAATATATTACAAAAATAATAAATAATCTCTCTTTTTTTTAGAAAAAATATTAAATTTGCAGGTGATAAACTAGATTATTTAAACAAGAATCATATTATTAATTAAAATTTAACATCATGAAGAAAAATTTACTTTTCGCAATGGCATGTGTTCTTGGTTTATTTGGAACAGCAAATGCTCAAGAACCAGATCAGCCAAATGCAGATTCTACTTATTTAATCTGCGAAAGATTTGAAAACTATGAAGTTGGAAACAAACTCGCTGAAAAAGGTAACGATTGCTGGACAACATGGTCAACAAAAGAAGGCGGAGCTGAAGATGCTTTCGTTGATACATTAAATGGCAACAAAGTTGCTCACTTCAAAAACGGTAACGACCAAGTTATCCTTTTAGGTGGTTATACAACAGGATGTTATGAAATTGAATTCGACGTTTACATTCCTAATGGCAAAAACGGTTATTATAACATTCTCCACGATTTCGCAGGTAGCAGCTCAGTATGGGCAATGCAAGGTTACCTCCATTTAACAGATGATGGTTCAACAAACCAAGTTCCAGCTGCAGGACATGGTACAATCCACGCTGCTGGTAATAGTGTAGCAGACCTCGCATGTGTCTATGACGCTTGGATGCACTTACGTTTTATTGTTGATATTGACAGAGACCTTGCTACAATGTTATGCCAAATGCCAGAAGCTGAAGAAGATACAATCGTTTCATGGCAATGGAGCAAAAGCAGCTTCGATGATGATGGAACATTAAATCGTAAACTCGATGCTATGAATTTCTATCCTCCACTCAAATCATCAGAATTCTATTTGGATAACTTCACACTCAAGAAAACAAGTGGTGAAACAGCTCCAGAAATCACATTCTCAGACGAAATAAAACAATGGTCATTGGTTGACGACCTCGCTTCTGTTGAAGTTACAATCGAAAATACAGGTACATCAGTCGCTGACTATACAGCATGGATTGACTATGGTGTAAGTGAAGGCGGTAACAAGGTTTCTGTTATCAACTATGATGATGAAATAACAGAAGAAAAAACACAAATCTTAGGCTTGACATTCAAAGAACCAACATTGATTGAATTAGGCGCAATGTATACAGCAGCTGCTTATTCAAGCTCTGTCGCTGGTACAAAAGTTACACATGTAAGCTACCCATTCTTTGAATTTGAAGCAGGTAATGGCTATGGTATCGTAGAAGGTTCTGACATCAAATTCCGCGTTTACAAACAAGGTTATAATGGCCAACCAGGTGAATGCCTCTCAGAAAAAGTCGTTGCTTATAGCGAAATAACACAACCAGGCTGGTTCTCAGCAAAATTAGATACTCCTGTCGTTTTAAGCGGCTTCAATGTATGGGCAACAGTTGAATTCTTGTCACCAGCTCAAAATGCATATCCGTTATTACTCGATGGTATGTCAGAAAACTTAGCTCCTTATGGCGATGTTATCCGTTTTGGCGGCGAAGGCGCATTCTATTCAATGGCTGAAATGTTCGAACAATCATATGGTAACGTTCATATCCGTATGACATGCGCTGGCGAACCTGTATTTGGCGGCTGGGCAGAATTAGATCAAGTTGATGGTATCCTCCCAATGGGTGAAACAGCAACAATGACAATAAACTTCAACACATTCGGCCTTAGCGCTGGTCAAACATACGAAGCAAAACTCGTCTTCTCAGTTAATAATGTAGAAGAAGTTTTTGAAACACCATTATTGCTCCAAGTTTGTGGTGAAAATGTAGAAGAAATTTTAAGCAACAATTACAATATTTATCCAAATCCAACAACAGGTATGGTTACAATAGAAGGTGAAAACATCGACTATGTAGCTGTTTACAACTCACTTGGTCAATTGGTTAAAGTTGTTAAAACTCAAAACAATGTTGTTGATATGAGCGCTTGCGACAATGGCGTTTACTTCTTCAACGTTGTTGACAACGCTGGTAAAACTTCAGTACAACGCGTTGTTGTTGCTAAGTAATGGCAATGAGCTTCAGTCGTGATAAAAAAGAGTCGTTACAAAAATGTAACGACTCTTTTTTTATAACAGTCAATAGTTTATTATCAAACTGCTCACAGCTCAAAACTCATTGCTCATAGCAAAAAAAGTTCAAAGTTCTTCGTTCTTAGTTTTTAGTTCAAAGTTCAACATCTGTCTCTGCCATTCGAACAAGGCTACTGCGGCAGCGTGGCTGACATTTAACGAACGAGTCGGTCCAGGAACAGGAATGTAGACGATCTTGTCGCATTGCTGTAAAATCTCTTCTCTTATGCCTCGACTTTCATTTCCGACGATGAAAGCGATGTCGCTAGGCAATTCACAATCGTAAATGCATTCCGCGTCGTCAGATGTTTCTATAGCGACAATCTTTTTATCACCGACAATTTTTCGTAAATCGTCATCTTCTGTATAATACCATTTAATGTTGTCTTTGCTGCTTGCTGCTGCTTTTTTCACTTTTGAAAGACTATGAGTAGGAGCGATGCCCAGGAAACACATCTCCGACGCTCCGATATTATCAGCTAATCTTATCATAGAACCCATATTATCTGGCGTCAGAAGATGATCCGCAATGATAATAGGTTTTGAAATATTATCGTAAATCTTCTCAGGATGAGTTTCTTTGAATAAGTCGTTGGATTTTATGTACATCTTTTTTTAAGTTAGGAGTTGGGAATTATGAGTTAGGAATTCTTCTAAAGTTCTAAAATTTTTCCCTTGGAAAGTGTCGCGTTCTTCCATTCTTTTTTCGATGAGGTTAAGGACTTCGTCGTAGCGGAGGTTCATCCAAGGTTTTGAGATGAGATAACGAGGCGGCACTTCGCCAGCGAATCTTTCTATCACCAAATCAGGATTTAATCTTTCGGTGAAGTCGATGACGAATTCTATATAATCTTCTAAAGTGAAGAGATGGAAAGCCTCAGGATTGTTGAGATATTCCTCAGCCATGATTGTGTCTTTGAAAATTTGCAGCTGATGAAATTTTACTGTCGTTAATGGTAATTCGGAAATAATATCAGCGGCATTTATCATCATTTCGCGGCTTTCTCCAGGAAGTCCGAAGATGAAATGGCCTCCGCAAGGAAGCCCAAATTCGTGTGTCAGACAAATGGCTTTTTTCGCTGTTTCAAAGTCGTGGCCTCTGTTGATACGTTTCAATGTCTCGTCATAAACCGATTCCACACCGTATTCAATCATGACGTAATGCGTTTTGTTAAATTCTTTTAACAAAGCGAGTTTCTCTTCGTCGATGCAGTCGGGACGCGTTCCGACGACGATGCCAATCACGCCGTCAACTTCAAGGGCCTGCTTGTAGATTTTTTCAAGTTCATCTACGTTTTTGTATGTGTTGCTAAAAGGTTGGAAATAAGCGAGATATTGTTTGGCGCGACGATAGCGTCTTTGATGAAATTCGATGCCTTCTTCAATCTGTTGGCGTATGCTTTTTTCAGGACGGCAGTACGACGGATTGAATGCGTCGTTGCGGCAGAATGAGCAGCCGCCAGTACTGATTTTGCCGTCACGATTCGGACAACTGAATCCAGCGTCGATGCTTATTTTCTGCACGCGACCACCGAAGATACGAGTGAAATATGAGTTGTAACTGTTGAAACGTCGTTCCATTTTTTATTTTTTGCAAAAATAGGAAAAAGGCTAAAGGCTAATGACTAAAGACTAAAGATTTTTTTCAATTCATAATGCATAATTAAATTTCTATATAACTTCATTACTACATTACTAATAACTTTCGATTTTTTATTTCATATTTTTGATAAAATAGGTAAATTTGCAAGTGGAATTTAAAATTAAATTTATTTAACCTTAAAGAAACAATTATGGATATTACAAAGATCAATTTGTACAAAATCAATTTTGATGCTATTTCAAAAAGTATCGAAGATGATAATGGTGATGTGATGGAGGTGTGGTATGCTCGCGAATTGCAAAGTGTTTTGGGATATGCTAGGTGGGAAAACTTTGTGATTGCAATTCACCGAGCAATGGAATCATGTAAAACGCAGAATGTCAGTGTTGATGACCATTTTCGTGAGCTCACGAAAATGGTTGTATTGGGAAGTGGATCACAACGTGCCATAATGGATTTTATGCTAACTCGATATGCATGTTATTTGATCGCTCAGAATGGTGATCCTAAGAAAGAAGAAATAGCATTTGCACAAAGTTATTTTGCGATACAGACTCGTAATGCAGAATTGATAGAAGAGCGGTTGCAACTGTTATCACGTTTGGAAACGCGTGAAAGGTTGAGAAACTCGGAAAAACAATTAAGTCAAAATATTTATCAACGTGGTGTTGATGATAAAGGTTTTGGCAGGATACGTTCAAAAGGAGATACGGCTTTATTTGGAGGTATGAGTACTGAACAAATGAAAAAACGTTTGGGAGTAAAAAGTGGAGCTTTGGCGGATCATTTGCCGACGTTGACAATAGCAGCAAAAAATTTGGCAACAGAAATGACGAATTATAATGTAGAAGAAAAAGATTTGAATGGAGAGATGCCTATTACTAAAGAACATATAAATAATAATCAAAGTGTTAGAGATATGTTGCTTCAAAGAGGTATCAAGCCAGAAGAACTACCAGCTGCTGAAGATACAAAGAAGGTCGAACGTCGCGTTTCCCGTGAAGAAAAGCAGTTGGAAAAAAGTGCCAAGAAGTTGCCAAGAAACTAACATAGAAAAGTTGATGATCATTTTCGTGAAGTCACGAAAATGATATTAATACTAGGAAATCAATAATTTAAAAATCATATAAAATGGAAAAATTTAAAGTAGGTGATAAAGTGAATTTCCTTAACTCCACAGGCGGTGGAACAGTGAAGAAAATTATCGACACTAGAATGGTGGAAGTGACAATAGAAGACGGCTTCGACATTCCAGTCTTGATGAGCGACCTCGTCCTTGACTTCCGTTCGCAGCCTGACAAGAGACAACAGATTGTTGACAGCACACAAAAGGAGATTCAGCAGAAACAGATTGTCGAAGAGAAAGAGATGGACGAGGCCCGTAAGAGCGCATTGCGTCGTTTTGGCCGTAATGCCGAGGAAGAAGGATTGTATCTCGCATTTATTCCTCAAGACCAGCAGTGGTTGCTCACAGGTCTGCTCGATGTGGCTTTAGTGAATAATACTCCAGCCGATGCTTTGTATAGCTTCAATATCAAAGAAGAAAATAAGTATATCAATGTCGATTACGGCAGCATCGCTCCGCATTCTAAAGTCGTGATTGAGTCGATTTCGCGCGAAGACATCGAATATTGGTGCGAGGGATACATACAAGTCATTCTCTCGCAAGAAGAAGCCGACTTCTTGTATCATCCGCTTCATGCGCCATTATCATTCAGAAGCAGCAGGTTCTTCAAAGACGGAAGCTATGTCGAATCGGGCGTTCTCGGCGAAAAAGCAGTGATGATAAATCTTTCAAGTCTTGTCGCTTTGAAAGGAACAGAGGCCGACTTTTCCAAATTGATGAAAGGCGACGACAAGAAAGCAGTCGCTTCTAACAATAAACTCGTCAAGGAGAAAGCTGCTATCGATAAACATCAGACGGCCCCAGGAGAAGCCATCGTCGACCTTCACATAGGCGAACTCGTTGATAATATTTTAGGTATGTCGAGCAACGACATCTTCAGAACACAGATAAACTATTTCAAAAAGATGTTGGAAAGCGCGATTACCAACGAATACGATAAGGTTACATTCATTCACGGCGTCGGCAACGGAGTCTTGAAAAACGCCATCATCGAAGAGTTGAAACATTACGACAACACCAGCAACAGAATGGCGTCAATAATGAAGTTCGGAGTAGGAGCGATTGATGTGATGATAAAAGAAAAAGGAATTTAAAATTCCTTTTTCTTTTGGGAACGGGATTCGGGAATAGGGAATAGGGAATAGGGAATAGGGGATGGGATTTGATTTATTAACCAAAAAATTATTAACCAAAAATTAAGATTATGACTACCAGTATGAAGATTGTTTTTGCTTCTGAGGAAGAGAAGCGTATTATGAAGATTCAAGATTTGGCGTTGGATTTCGCTAAAAGGATTGTTGAATTGTTCAAGCATCTTAAGTATAATGCTAAAGAATATGTGATTTCAAATCAAATATTAAGGTCGGGGACAAGTATAGGTGCGAATGTTTCTGAATCGCGATATCCGCAGTCAGATGCTGATTATTTAAGTAAAATGAATATTGCTCTTAAAGAAGCTAGTGAAACCGAGTTTTGGCTTATGTTGTTAAGAGATTGTCACTATGTAACTGTTGAATTGGCAGAATCGTTATTGAATGATTGTTTAAGGATTATCAAAATATTGACAAGCGTTGTAAAGAAAGTGAAAAGTCGTATTAAGTAGTGGGAAATGGGAGTTGGGAAATGGGACATGGGGAATGGGATATGGGACATGGGAGACCCAAATCCCAACTCCCAAGTCCCAACTCCCAAGTCCCAAGTCCCAACTCCCAAAAAAATCCCATTCCTATTCGAAAAAATGTTATCTTTGTACACCTAAACGGTCAACAGTCAATTATCTGGCTCTGTAGTTCAACGGATAGAATAAAGGATTCCGGTTCCTTAGATCTGGGTTCGATTCCCAGCAGGGTTGCTTCCCCAACGCATTGGCGGCTACAAATTCCTTGGCGCGAGTATGAAACAAAACTTCTTAAACATTGTTCTTTTATATGTGAAAGAAAAAGTGTAATTTTGCACTCTCAAAAAAAGTTCATTGAAATTTGGGGTTGACCGGTTTTGACAGCTTGTAGAATGGTCATGTAAGCATGCTGAGCCTCGCAGTGACGCTCACAAATCTTGACTGCAAAAAATTAATTGGCGAAAATAACTACGCTCTCGCTGCTTGATCGAAGAACAGTAGATCGTTGCTTTATTCATTTACAAGGTAGATGAACGAGACATCTCGCGGATGGACCTTCCTGATTCCGGTCCGGGTCCGAGGTGCTCATCAAATTCAGGATAGCGATGTGGAAACTCCGTACGCATAGCGAAACTTTAGGAGATAAGGTCATGTTTAGGGTGTTTGTTTCCTTGCATGACTCGAAAATTAACAACAAAATAAGCATGTAGAAAGCATGGGTGTTCCTTGTTTGGACGAGGGTTCGACTCCCTCCAGCTCCACTTTTAAATCTTTTTAAAAAATAAAACTGCTGATTATCAATAAGTCAGCAGTTTTATTTATTTTGTTTATGTACGTTTTTTTAGTTAAAAATGTGACAAAATTGTGACAAGATATTTTTAAAACTGTGACAAATTTGTGACAAAAATATTCAGTCTAACAATTTTTAAATCAATTAGTTAAATGTTAAAAATGTTAGAAAAATTAAATTAAATTTTGTTGTAAGGGTGTCAAAAGTTGGCAAAAATGCGACTGTACTTTTATTTTTTTTATCTTTGTATATTAACCATAAATGCTGAAAATATGAGTACGGAAGATGATATGTGGCAAGATTATGACCATTATATGCACACAGGAGAACTGTCGGAATATTTTGAAGATGAATATGAAGAATATGAAGAAGAATGTGTGAGTGACGTCAGGCAAGATAACAATACAAACTCTTATTGTGATGATCTTGATGAGGTTATCCGTTATCTTAAACAACTGAAAAAAGAAAACGAACGTATTATAAAAGAAGAAAAGAAAAAAGAAAAAGCCAAGAAAAAATTAGAAGCTCAGAAAAATAAGTCGGTTCAAAAAGAATCAATAAAAGATTCGGTAATTCAGGAAAAAGAACCAACTAAGACTGACGTTAAATCAGAGTTACAAGAACCAGCTGAGTCGAAAATTATTGACCAACCTATTTTCTACATCTTCTTAGCTTTGATAGTTTTGCTTTTTATTCTGCTTATCTATAAATAACGTAAATGTGCCTGTAAATAAACCATATCAATATTATAATTTATTTATAAGCATATGTTTGAAATAAAAACTCCTAACTAACCAAAGGCTGAACATATTTCCTCACATCATCTCCATTAATTTCATTTCCGCATAAAATCACAAGTCTTTCTATAACATTGTGAAGTTCGCGGATGTTTCCGGTCCAGCGATATTTCTGCAGTTCTTCTATCGCATCTTGCGTGAATGTAGGCGTTGCTT
This sequence comes from Bacteroidales bacterium, assembly GCA_017381865.1. Taxonomy (GTDB): domain Bacteria; phylum Bacteroidota; class Bacteroidia; order Bacteroidales; family F082; genus Limimorpha. Next base: position 6,765 of record JAFOBJ010000011.1, on the reverse strand, counting down.
TTCCCATTTCGTTTGAAATGTTTTCAACGAAATAACTGACTAACTCTGGAATGTCGTCGAGTCTTTCTCGCAATGGCGGAACATTGATGATGATGACGCTCAAACGATGATATAAGTCTTCTCTGAAGTTGCCTTTTTGTATCTCTTCTTTGAGATTCTTATTTGTTGCGGCAATGATTCTCACGTTGACATTGATTTCGCTTTCGCCGCCTACACGAGTGATTTTATTTTCCTGTAAGGCTCTCAAAACCTTGGCTTGTGCCGGCAGACTCATGTCGCCGATTTCGTCCAGGAATAAAGTTCCGTTGTTGGCGAGTTCGAAGTCGCCTTTTTTCATCTTTATCGCTGATGTGAACGAGCCTTTTTCATGTCCGAAGAGCTGGCTTTCAATCAGTTCTGATGGTATCGCAGCGCAGTTGACTTCTATGAAAGGAGCGTAGGAGCGGTTGCTTAACTCGTGAAGCTGTCTTGCAACGAGTTCTTTGCCTGTTCCGTTTTCTCCTTCGATGAGTACACGCGCGGTGGTAGGAGCGACCTTCTCAATCATATCGTGAATCTCCATCATCGGCTTGGAACTGCCGATCATCTGATGCTTGCGGCTGACGGCTTTCTTGAGAACTTTCGTCTCCGTCATCAGTTTCGACTTGTCCAAAGCGTTGCGCAAGGTGATGAGCAGACGGTTCAGCTCAGGCGGTTTTGCAATATAATCGAAGGCTCCTTTTTTTATGGCTTCAACGGCTGTGTCGATGGTGCCGTGACCGGAAATCATGATGATAGGAACGTCGTTGATTTTCTTCACTTCTTCAAGAAATTCAATGCCGTCCATCTGAGGCATTTTGATGTCGCACAAAATAGCGTCGTATTCGTTTTCCTTGACCAAAGGAAGAGCGTCGACAGCCGAAGCAGCGTCATCGACTTGATATTGCTCGTGCTCTAAAATTTCGCGTAAGATGCGACGAATAGCAGCTTCGTCGTCTATGACTAAAATCCTTGCCATAATTATTTCGTTGGGAAAAGACGTATTTTCTTTAATCTATAACTTATTACAGCTTTATATTTTACAAGTAAATCGCCACCGAGAACGCCGTCAATAGGAGGGAGTTTTATCATTGCGTAAGAACTGTTTATGTTTGATAAATCCATTGCAACGGCTTGATAATCTGTAATTTTTAAATCGCCCAAACAGAGTTCTTCAATGTTGAATATAAAACTTGAAATGTCGGTTCCGCCAATGCCTGCTGATAAACCTTCTTTTTCGGAAAATTCAGGATTGTTAATATAATTTAATATTTTATCCTTGTCGAAGACAGTTCTCGAAGCGCCAGTGTCAACGACAAAACGAGCAGTCTTGCCGTTGATACAGCCCTCCGCTATAAGATGAAAACCGTCACCTTCGATGCTTATTATATTAATAGGAAGTTCTATGTAATTCATAATTCACAATTCATAATTCACAATTCATAATTCACAACCCATAATTATGCATTATGCATTATGAATTATGCATTAATTAAAAGTTCGGTTTCAATGCGTATTTATGATAGAATTCTTCAATTATCGCAACGGCTTCTTCCACTGTGTCGACGATATGGAAAATCTTGAAGTCGCTTTCGCTCACCATTCCTTCTTTGAGCAAAGAGTTCAAGAACCAGTCGTTGAGCGGCTCCCAGAAATCTTTTCCAACCATGATGATAGGGAAGGAGATGAGTTTGTTTGTCTGTATCAAGGTGATGGCTTCAGAAAGTTCATCGAGTGTTCCGAAACCGCCAGGGAAAGCGATGTAGCCTTGGGCGTAGCGCATGAACATGGTTTTTCTTACATAGAAATAATCGAAGTTGATGCTCTTGTCCTGGTCAATGAAGTCGTTAGGACGTTGTTCATGAGGAAGCACAATGTTGAGGCCGACGCTTTTTCCGCCACCGAAGTGCGCTCCTTTATTGCCAGCTTCCATGATGCCAGGGCCGCCGCCAGTGATGATGCCGAAGCCTTTCTTTACCAAAAGATAAGCAGTTTCTTCAGCCATCTTGTAATATTTGCTGTCTGGTTTCGTGCGGGCAGAACCGAAAATGGCAACGCAAGGTCCTATCTTGGAAAGTGTTTCGTAACCCGTGACAAATTCTGACATTATTTTAAAGACAGACCATGAGTCTTGTGACTTGATTTCTGTCCAGTTCTTTTCTTCAAAAGCTTCTCTAATTTTTGATTCGTCTGTCATATCTTTTAAGTTTAAATTAATACACACAAAGATAAGATTTTTTTATGTTTTTATAAAGAAAAATACGGAAAATAATTTAACGTGAGTTCGATATAAGGAACTATCAAATAATCAAGCAATAATCTTCATCAGATAAACTTGAACCCTGTAAGGGTTACAGATAGCAGGCAGACGATGAAGCGTCAGCGTAATCTCTGCGAAAGATGAGCCGAGAGCAATCAAAGCGCTGTAGGCGCGACAGAGTTCTGCCGTCCCTACAGGACTTGTGTGATGGTCTGTCGTTGTTTGGCAGGCGTTTCATCTTTTTCCCAAAACAGTATCCTATAACAGGTTCGATCCTCCTAGATGGAACATTATGAGAATTGTTATCATTTCGGCATCGGAGAGACGACTTGGCTTGCTCCTATGTTTTTTGCCATCTTCGATTGAATGTTTTTTACTGTTTCATTAAAAAATTTGCAGAAGTCGTCTGCCATATAGAAAATTTCAATAACTTTGTTGTCGGATAACATAACGTTTTGTTCTTTTTGTTAGCACTTAAAAGATACAAAAAATATCGTTATGTTATTCATTTTTAGTAAATTATTTTATATCGAACTTTCGTCAATCTAGTAATTTTATGAAAAAAACTTCTACTATTACAATATTGTTATTTGTTATTCTTATTTTAGGAGCATGTTTTTCCAGCAATGAAACAACAATGTATGTGGTAACTCATCGTAAACCTATAAACGTGTATGAGTACAAAGGACCACGTTTAGATGCCTTCGCGAACAACAATTCTAAGATATACGGACAGCTAATGCCTGGAGATACTGTTGCTAAGGGGTTTTACGATGCCGATGATGGATGGGTATGTATCAAATATAAAGACATGGATGCTTGGGTTGATGAAGACAATGTAAAACAAGCTAGAAGTAAAAAAGATGTCGCAATTTACGAAACGTTTAAAAGAATGGATGTATCAGATCAATATAATCTTCAATGGCTATATATTCCTATTTTAATATTTTCTGTTATCTTATGGATTATACGAAAGTTCATTAGACATAGAGAAGGTCCTTTAACAAAATATAATCTATTCATAATTAACTATATAGCTCTTTTTTCTTTATCAATTCTTGAGCTTATTTATCGAATTATGGGAAGATGCTCAATGATATCTTTTAATGTCATGTATTCTGAATGGATAGAAGGAACTATTGGATTTATCATTTTAACATTTATCCTATACAATCAAATACTCTGTATCAAAGTAACAATGGAAGATTTCAAATATTACGCCAAAGGTAATTTTAGTATAAAACTTGGTTTTTTTTCAGTTATAGGAATAATAGCATTACTTCTGATTAGTTCTCTGTTTGGAGTAAGTGATAGTGAATTAATTACAATATTTGCCATTTGCCAACTCATTCAAATATACCAGATATACAAGGGACTACATTCTAATGGAAGTTGGAAACAAATTTTAATGTGCTCATTGGTATATTTAATATCTATCTTGGCTTTTTTAATCATTGTATGGGAATTTGTGGTTATTATTTTAGTCATTATAATCTTTTATACCCTCTTCTGTGCCTTTATAGGTGGTAGTTCCAATTTGCATACTGATTCTAATAAGGAGATGTGGGATGGAAATGGACATCGAGTCTATGGCGAACACATTGATAATGAAACATTTAGAGCTAATAATGGTGAAATATATAGAAAAAATTCTAATTCTACCTATTATAATATAAATGGCAACCTAAAGGACTTTCTTAATATTAAGTAATATTAAAAAAAATATTACTCTATCGTGATATAAAATTATAGAACTCTATTCCAAATATAACAAGCTCAATAATAAAACCACATCATTGTCATCCAGACTTCGTCACTCTATTTTTAGCAAAAATATAAATTATTAACAAACAGTGTTTTAACTCTTTTGCGTACCCTGTTTTGGGGTACGCAAGTGTTTTTTTACTATTTTTATATATGTATGTAAAGAAGAAAAAGAACAGATCGCAAACAACAAGCGTTGTCGTATGCGAGAGAATAAAAGGAAAGAGGTGGAAAATACACAGGCATTCCGATGTTCCACTTCACGAGAAAACGCATAGAGGCGCATATCTGCCTCTGCTTCGTCGCCCTGAAAGTTTACAAGGAACTTGACAGGATACTGAAACTGAACAATATTAATATGAGTGTAGATAAGGTTCTCCGTATGGCAAAAACAATCACGACTTTACAGATAAGACTGCCGTTGAACAATGAAGTCATATCCAAAGTCATGATCATGAAACGCCACAAGGCAATCGAAAGATTATTCGATGAAAATTTTTGGGTGACGCAATGACGAAGTCAGGAGATGATGACAATGCTTACATATATAATTGATATAGAAATGCTTCAGACATTTATATCCTCCTAGATGGAACATTATGAGAATTGTTATCATTTCGGCATCGGAGAGACGACTTGGCTTGCTCCTATGTTTTTTGCCATCTTCGATTGAATGTTTTTTAACTGTTTCATTAAAAAAATTGCAGAAGTCGTCTGCCATATAGAAAATTCCAATAACTTTGCTGTCGGATAACATAACGTTTTGTTCTTTTTGTTAGCACTTTAAAGATACAAAAAATATCGTTATGTTATTCATTTTTAGTAAATTATTTTATATCGAACTCACGTTAATTTATAATTTTGCGATGAACAGTGAGCGATTGACAATGCTCGTGGCTCATAGCTCAGTGCTAACGGCTTAAATAAGATATGAAAAAAGAAAAAGATGCAATGGGAAAAGCAATCGCCGATTTTTATAAAGGTCGCTGCGATGGCGTTTTGAGAGTTTTGTCACCGATGTTTGATGAAGATGAGATTCCGTTGGCGACATTATTCCGCAGTTTTAGATATATGCCTAAACTTGAACAGAAAGCTTTGAAGATGGCGAAAGGTAAAATACTCGATGTCGGAGCTGGCTCTGGCTGTCATTCGATTTGGCTTCAGGAAAAAGGAGCCGATGTTACCGCAATCGATATTTCTCCTTATTCCGTCGAGACGATGAAAGAAAGAGGTCTGAAAAATGTGATAGAACAGGATTTCTTTACTCTGGAAGAGAAGTTTGATACGATATTGATGCTGATGAACGGAATCGGAATCGTCGGCACTATTGATAAGCTTCCGGATTTTTTTAAGCATATAGATAAGGTGCTGGCAGAAAATGGACAGCTCCTTTGCGACTCGTCGGACCTTTGTTATCTTTATGAAGATGAAGACGGAAGCATAGATTTGCCTTGCGATGGAAAATATTACGGCGAACTCGAATACACTATGTGCTACGACGATGTGAGAGGCGATTCTTTCCCTTGGCTTTATATCGACGCCAATACTTTGAGAAATCATGCCGAACTTCACGGTTTTAAAATGGAAATCGTCAGACGTGGCGAGCATTACGACTACCTCGCGAGAATTACTAGAAAGGACTAAGGCTTTTGGACTAAGAGCCAAGAACTAAGAACCTTGAACTCTGACTCTGACACTGACAGCTGATAGCTAAATGCCAACTTTCAATTATGAATTAAAAAATCTTTAGCCATTAGTCTTTCGTCATTGGTCAATTTATATGGGCGTTCCGGCAAAGCCGTCGGGCTTTCCGCTATATCTTTGCTCGCTAAGTTTTCATCTCGCTCAAAAAAATCTGTCCCCAAATCCCAATCCCATTTCCCGTCCCCAAATCCCGTTCCGCTCGCAAAGGATGCCGCTCCAATCCCTAACGCTTTGGCGATGAGCAATGAATCGCGAGCAAAGAACAAGGTTGCAGAGTCTGTCGAAGTGATGATGATAAACTTTGCGTTCCTTTGCGCCTTTGCGAGAAATGGGCTGCTGGCAATGAACAAGGTCGCTGAACCGGAATTGTAGGGACGTGATTTGTCGCATCCAGAAACGTTCGGATTTTAGGAGTTAAGAATGATTGTAATTATGCATTATGAATTATGCATTATGAATTGAAAAAAGCGTTGCTTTTGCTAAATTGTGATATTTTTAGGGTAAAAATCTTGCTTTTTTGTTGAAAATAATAAGAAAAATATCTTAAAAATAATGGAAATATTCGTGTAACTTATTGATATAAATAAAATTAAGAAAAATAAAAAATATTTTAAAAAAAGTGTTGCGCGTAATGGAAAAGTTCCTATCTTTGCACCCGTAAACGAAAGGTTCTTACACAGAATGGAAGCTTAGCTCAGTTGGTTTAGAGCACCTGCCTTACAAGCAGGGGGTCGCTGGTTCGACCCCAGCAGTTTCCACAAAAGACGTCTCAAATCTGAGGCGTCTTTTTTTTTATCCGTATGGCGTTGCCATTGGCAATTAACAATTAACAATTAACAATGTAGAGACGTATCAATTACACATAAAAAATAGGTATAATTGCCAAAAATGGTTGGTAAAATCAATATAACCCATTAGTACATAGATAAATATAATAACTTTAATGAAAACGTTTTCATCAAAGTTATTATTTTATGTCAGAATCACAGCCCTGTAAGGGCGTCAGATTATAGGCAGGT
>JAFOBJ010000010.1 GCA_017381865.1 Bacteroidales bacterium | reverse complement strand
CGTCATTTTCTGTTGCGAGGATATAAGGTTCGCGAGCGCCGTTCCAGTCGAATGAAGAGTTAAGCATTGACTCGGCGAAGTCGCCGTTTGGATAGAAGTCGGTCCATTGACGTTGACCTTGGAAACCAGCAGCGATGGCGTTGTGACCTACCATTTCTTCTTCGCAGCCTTCTGGGAGGTTAGGGTTACCGTTCATCATGTCTTTGATGATGACCATCATCTTAACGACGAATTCCCACATCTCTTCTTTCTCAGCAGCTGTCTTTTTAAGATATTCTGGGTTTTTATCGAGACCTTCGATACATTTAGCTTTAGTCCAAGCGAGAGCTTTTTCGTATTCGTTTTTATCGTAGATTCCGTTAGTCATGCGGCGGATGATTTCCACTTCGTCGACTGACTCAACGCGCATTCCGAGATATTCTTCGATGAAGTTAGGGTCGATGATTGAGCCGCCGATACCCATGCAGATAGAACCGATTTGGAGGTATGACTTGCCACGCATTGAAGCAGCAGCGACGGCAGCGCGAGCGAAGCGTAAGAGTTTTTCTTGTACGTCGGCTGGGATTGTAGTGTCGTCAGCGTTTTGTACGTCATGACCATAGATGCCGAAAGCTGGGAGACCTTTTTGAGCGTGTGTTGCGAGTACTGATGCGAGATAAACAGCACCTGGACGTTCTGTTCCGTTGAAGCCCCAAACGCCTTTTATTGTCATTGGGTCCATGTCCATTGTTTCAGCGCCGTAGCACCAGCAAGGAGTGACAGTAAGAGTGATGTCGACGCCTTCTTTTCTGAATTTGTCAGCACAAGCAGCAGCTTCAGCCACGCGACCTATTGTAGTGTCGGCGATGACGACTTTAACAGGTTCGCCGTTAGAATATTTCAAGTTATCTGTGAAAAGCTTAGCAGCAGCTTTAGCCATGTTCATTGTTTGATCTTCAAGAGATTCGCGAACTTTAAGAGCACCACGACGGCCGTCGATGGTTGGGCGGATTCCGATGACAGGATAATCGCCTATGAGTCTGTTTTTTGCCATATTTTTTGAGTTATTAAGTTTCTAAGTTACTAAGATACTGAGATGATGATATTAAGTCAGCATCTCTTATTAAGACATCTACAAAGATATGAAAATATGTTATGATTATTTAAAAAAAGGAAGAAAAAAATAGTTAGGAGTTAGGAGTGATTTTGCTCATGGCTCGCAGCTCAATGCTCGTAGCCTCCAATGCGTTAGGGATTGGAGCGGCATCCTTTGCGAGCGGAGCGGGATTTGGGTACGGGAAACGGGAAATGGGATTGGGGAACGGGAACGGGATTTGGGGAAGCGAGACGGAAACATGGCGAGCAAAGATATAGCGGAAAGCCCGACGGCGATAGCCGGAACGCCATAAAACAATTCATAATTCATAATTCATAATGCATAATTATTATAAAAATTGAAAAATAATATGTATATTGCAGTGTCTAAAATTTTGTGTTATGAAAAAGTATTTGCTCATTATTATTGCCATCATGATTGGCAGCAATATCATAAATGCGCAGGTTGAGGTTATTGACAACAAAGGCAACCGAAACCAGACTTATCCTTTGGTGACAGAAGTAAATCCTACTATTGTTGAGATGCTCCGTCAGGTGGACACAATTAATTTATATAACACCATTGCCTGGATGCAGCAATATATTCGAGATGCGAGAAAACCGGAAGCTCTCATTACACAAAATTATCTCCTTGACAGATTTGAAGAAATAGGTTTGGATACTTACATTCATAATCACACTGCGACTATCGGCGGGACCGACACTCTCGAAGCAGGCAATATCATAGCAGTGCAACTCGGAACGGAATTTCCAGATGAATATATCATCATCTCCTCCCACTACGACCACCCTGACGGCCCTGGCGCTGACGACAACGCTTCTGGAACAGCAGGCGTTCTGGAATGTGCTCGCATCTTGAGTCAGTATGAGTTTAAACGTAGCATACTTTACATTCCTTTCAATGGTGAGGAAAGATGGATGGTCGGAAGCTATCCTTTTGTACAGAAATGCGCTCGTGAGAATATGAATATACTCGGCGTTTTCAACCTTGATATGCTTGGATTTTGGCCTGGTCCTGAATATGGTGCACTCACTATGTATTCTGGATATTCTTATATCTCGAAACAGCTGTTCGATTATTACCAGCATGTTGCCAACCTTTATATTCCAGAGATGCCAACATACTATTTCACGAAAGAGATAGATTCTTACGGCGGCGACCACATGCCTTTCAATATCTATGAATATCCTGCATTATATATCGGCGATACTGAATATCAGGCAGAAAACATACATTACCACAAACCTTCCGATACCATCGGCGCTGGAGTGAACTGCTTCGCATTGGCACAAGGTTTTGTGAAAGCAACAATAGCAGCTACAGCAGAACTCGCTGACGGCTGGCTCGCACCGCAAGATTTCAGTGCCATTATAAAAGATGGTGAAGTGCTCCTTAGTTGGGACGTGGCGGCTGAAACTGAATTTTACAGACTTTTTAAAAATGATGAGCTTTTAGTAGAAACGACAAACAATGCTTTCGTTGACAAAGACTTCATCGACAACGAATGGCATCGTTATTATGTGAAAGGCGTTCATGCCGACGGTAAGGAAAGTCCTGTTTCAAATCCAGATTCTGTATTTACTATACAAGACCTTCAGCTTCCTGTATTTTATGACTTTAAAGATGATACAACAGAAGGTATATTATTAAATAATAATAATTGGAACCTTAGCAGTTACGAATCAGAAAACTGTTTGAAATCTGAGACTTATACGCATGATAATATTCTACAAATTATAGAATTTCAATGGTTTGCAATTCCAGATACTGTTAAAGACATCACTCTTGGATTTAAAATAATAAATACAAATTCTGTAACATGGTCGCCTTATAATGGCAATGCTTTTGTAGAAGTCACTACTGACAGAAAGACTTGGCACAAATTAGCGATAATGCCAAAAACAGAAAAAAACTGGAAAGAGGTTTTAGTTTCATTAAACGATTATATTGGAAAAGATTACGTCCAGACGAGAATACGATATGAAAGCAGCGGAGAAGGCGAAGTCACGACTTGGAGTAGAGATGTTTACATCGATGACTTATTCATCAATTTTGAATCTATTACCGATACAACAAGCATTTTGTATCAAGACAAATTCAATCTGTCAATTTCTCCTAATCCATCAGACGGCATTGTAAGAATCACTTCAGGATTGGAACAAGAATATAACATCTCAGTTTATAATATCCTTGGCGTAAAATTATTTTCAGACAATAACTTCTCTGATGGAACACTAGATTTGAATTTCCTTCCAAAAGGAACATATTTCATCTCCATAAATAATGGCGTTGATAGAATCTCAAAAAGGATTGTGGTGAGATGAACTAAGAGCTAAGAGCTAAGAACTTTTTACTGTCGGCTATCAGCTGTCAGTAGTCAAGGTTCAAAGTTCTTAGTTCAGAGTTCAACATCCAATAGCCAACAGTCAATGGTCAAAAATAATTTTCTTCTTATATAAAAGTCTTCGTGAAAAAGTTTATTTTTGCAGATAGAAAAAATATTAACATTAAAATACAAAGCAATGAGCGAAAATTTAGAAAGAGTACAATGTCTTATCCTCGGCTCAGGTCCTGCAGGATACACAACAGCGATTTATACATGTCGTGCTGACCTCAAAACTGTCATCTACGAAGGTCCTATCACAGGCGGTCAGTTGATGCAGACAACAGAAATCGAGAACTTCCCTGG
>JAFOBJ010000009.1 GCA_017381865.1 Bacteroidales bacterium | reverse complement strand
AGTTCTTAGTTTTTAGTTCTTAGTTCTTAGTTCAAGATTCAGATTCCTTGCGCCAAGACATCGGCGATGTGAACGACTTGTATATCGAATTTCTGTTTTTTGATACAGCTGTCAAGCTGCATGAGACATGAGATGTCGTTTGTTACGATATATTCCGCGCCTGTCGACATCGCGTCTTTTATCTTTCTCTCTGCCATGGCGACAGAGATAGCTTCGTGTTGTATCGAAAAAAATCCGCCACCAAAGCCACAACAAATCTCAGGACGCTGCATCTCTAATATCTCAATGCCCTTAACATTTGAGAGCAACTTACGGCCTTCGTCTTTAAGTCCGAGTTCACGCAAAGAACAGCAAGTATCCTGATAAACAACCTTATGATTAAACTCTGCGCCAAAATCAACTACATTGATTTTATTGACAAGAAAATCTGTAAACTCGTAAATATTTCTCACCACGCGCTTAAACTCCAAGTGCGAAGCTGTGTTATAGAACAATTCTTGATAACGAGTCTTAATATAACCAACACATGACGCGCTCACGCCCACGATAGGTCTGTCGTTAGGAAAATCTTGTAAAAACTTCTCTCCCAACTCCTTGGCTTCTTCCACGAAACCACTTGTAAATGCGAACTTTCCGCAACAAGTCTGCTCTGGATTATATTCCACATCAACGCAAGCCGCGTCCAAAATCTTCATAACATTCTTGGCAGTTCCTGGGTAAAACTGGTCCATCACACATGAAATAAAGAGATCTATCGTCATATTTGCAAAATTTAGAATGTTATGTTAAAATATTTTAAGATTATTTGCAAAGATATAAAAAAAGACTACAAGACCACAAGACTACAAGACTACAAGTTATTTTTTTGTTTAAAATTAAGATAGCCAAAATTCATAAACTTGTAGTAGTAAAAAAATCTGGATACGACTTTGAAACGACATCAACATTTTCCATTGATATAGCTCCTATTTTCATTGTCAGAACAGAAAGTGCCATTGCAATACGATGATCTTCGTAATTGTTAAAAATTATTGGGCTTTCTTCTGTAAAATAAGGTAACACTTCTGGACAAAACATTTTCAGTTCATCATCGGAAACATCTTCGAATGTTATGTTAATTTTCATTAACTCATTCATCATCGCTTGTTTTCTGTCAGATTCTTTTATAGAAAGATTTTTCAATCCTGTGAATGTAGCATTCACCCTGTTTCCGGCACATGCAGCAATTACAGCAGGAAACAAATCAGGACAATCTTTAAAGTTGACTGCTGGCCATTGACTGTTGACTGTTGACTGTTGACTGTTGACTTTTTTAACAACGACTCCGTCTTTTGTAGCGATTGTCTCAATGCCAAGATTTTCGAACATTTTAATCGCTGCAGCATCGGCTTGCAATGAGTTTCTGTTAAGATTTTTCAACAAAATTTCTGCGGAATCAGACAAAGAAACCATCTCGTACCAAAATGCAGCAGCACTCCAATCTGGTTCTACCTTTACATTCTCAACATTATAAATTCCTGGTTTTACGATTATATCTCTTTCATTTCTTTCCACATCAACTCCACTTTGTCTCATCATATTGATTGTCATATCTATATAAGGCAATGAAGAAAGATTTCCCGTCAGATGAAGTTCAAGTCCATTCTCCCACAAAGGAGCCGCCAACAATAAAGAAGATGCAAACTGACTGCTTTGCTCTGCGCTTATTTCAAGTCTCCGCGTATCTCGAGTATCGCTCGTATTTCCAGGCAATGACAATCCGTGTAAATCCTTGTGATCCGTGGAGACATTCAAACATTCTCTCCGCGTATCTCGTGTATCTCTCGTATCACCAGACGATAAAAATCCGTGTAAATCCTTGTGATCCGTGGAGACAATCAACACCGGAGGGTATCCTTCTTTTTCCGTATATTCTATTGAAACTCCGAGACTTCGCAACGCATCGACCAAAGAAGAAACCGGACGCGACTTCATTCTTTCGCTGCCTGTCAATAAGACGCTGAGTTGCTGAGTTGCTGAGTTGCTACGTTGTTTTGGACTCAGTTCCTCATCAATTATGAATTGTGCATTATGCATTATGCATTGATTTGCAACTGCTGTCATCAAGAACCTAAACACCGTTCCAGCATTGTGGCAATCCAATTCTAAAGTCAATGGTCTTCGGACTTCAGACAACAGATTTTGAATATATTGATTTAATGTATTCAGATGTTTCTGCAGCAAGACCGTATCGTCGGAGTTTGATAAAGATACTAAGTTGCTGAGTTGCTGAGTTGCTAAGATTTTGAGATTCTGAATTCCAGCATAATACATTATCATCAAAGCTCTATTGCTTTCACTTTTACTCAAAGGAAGCTCTATCTCCAGACGCTGATAGCTGATAGCTGATAACTGACTGCCAAGTATATTTTGGATTGAAATTAACATTTATTCAGAAAATTTATTTGCCAAAATTGCAATCGCTTCTTTAATATCTTCTTCTTTCACTTCAACGTCAATCTGTGGTTTCTCCGGACCAGAAATCAGAACAAAACGTGGTTTTCCACCTTTGTTTTTCTTGTCGTGATAAATGTAAGAATAAATTGCATCGACATCAAAACCATTAAGATTCAGCATATTAAGATTTCCTTTAAACCACATTTCATAGAAGAAAAGCCATTTATCATCTAATCCGCAATATTTCACAGAAAGATATAAAGCTGAGAAAATTCCAAGCGCAACTGCTTCTCCATGAGTGAGATAATTTTCCTTTTCTAGATAATACGACTCCAAGGCATGACCGACGGTATGACCGAAATTCAAGATTTTACGCAAACCTGATTCTTTCATATCAAGACTTACGATTTCATCTTTCGTCATCGCTGCTTTTTCTATGAAATCCAAATAGTTATCTGTATCCAAATCCAAAAACGAAGCATCTGCGACAAATGCATACTTCATCATCTCGGCAAGTCCAGATTTAATATCTCTTTCGTTAAGAGTTTTTAAGAATTGTGAATTTATTATCACACTCTCAGGTTCTGAGAATAAACCGATTTGATTTTTATAATTGTTAAAATTTATTCCGTTTTTTCCGCCTATAGAAGCGTCAATCATCGCAAGCAATGTCGTTGGGACATTGACAAAATCGATGCCTCTTTTATATGTTGATGCTGCAAAACCTCCAATATCAGAAATCGTTCCTCCTCCAAGATTTATCAACACTGAGTCTCTTCCAGCTTTTCCTTCAAGAAGTTTATTCCATATAAAAATCACATTTTCAATACTTTTACTATCTTCTCCCGCAGGAATCACAATTCTCACGACTTCTCTTTCTGGCACTAACGAGGCTATCATTGAAGAATAAATCTTATGAACATTTTCATCTGTCAAGACAAAAAACTTATCATAATTACTTATCAGAACCGATAATTGAGCGAAAGCGTTTTCACCGAAAAAAATATTCATAATTCTTAAAATTTATTTGCAAATTCCTTAAAAATACGGCCTCTTTCTTCAAAGTTTTTGTAGCGGTCATAACTAGCAGCTGCTGGAGAAAGCAGACAAATGTCTCCGTTTTTTGCCAAATTACCAATTATCTCAAAAGCAGATTCCATATCTGTATATTCTAAGATATCACCATTATATTCAGCATCTTGCAACTTATTCTTAATAGTCTGCCCAGCTTGACCTGTAATCAAAATGTAAGGCAAAGCATTTTCTTTCAGATAAGTCACAAGTGGTTCATAGTCGATGCCTCTGTCAAAACCACCTAGCAAAAGAAAATTAACATTTTTTATTGTCTTGAGCGCAGCTATCGTTGCCTGCGGAATTGTCGAAATACTATCGTTATAAAATTTCACGCCTTTAAAAATTCCGACATATTCCTGTCTGTGTTCCAGTGACTTAAAAGTATAAAGATGTGGAATTATATTTTCTAAAGACAATCCGCATAATTTACAAGCACATAAAGCTGCTTTGACATTCATTATATTATGTTCGCCCAAAAGTGGAATATCTTCCCAATTGATATTATAATCTTCAAAATCAGCGTTTTCAAAATCAATACAATGTGTAACTATTGACTGTTGACTATTGACCATTGACTGATTCACAATCGCAAAATCATCGTCACTCATATAACGTAACACATTGATTTTTGCGTCTTTATATTTTTCAAAAGTACCGAAATGATCGAGATGTTCTTCAAAGACATTCAACAATATTCCGACATGAGGCGATCTGTTAATGAACTGCAGTTGATGTGCAGAAAGTTCGTAAACTATTATAGTTCTTTCATTTATGTCATTAACGCAATCAAGGATAGGAATTCCGATGTTGCCTGCAAGAATTGCGTCATTTCCAGATTCTTTAATAAGATGATATATCAAAGTCGACGTCGTACTTTTACCCTTCGTTCCCGTAACACCAATAACCTGATTATGACATGCTTCCAAAAACAAATCTGTCTGAGAAGTGATTTTTGAAAAGTCAATATCGACATCTTTAACTGAAATTCCTGGAGTCTTTATCACGATATCATAATCCAAACTTGCTTTTAAATATTCGTCGCCAAAATACAAGTTATATCTTTCTTTATCAACATCTTGAAAAGCAGATTCGTTTTTATCAGCGATTCCTACTATCGCATCTGGCATATAATTTTGTAAAAATCGCAATGTCGATTTTCCCTCACGACCGAATCCTGCGATGAGGATTTTCTTTCCGCTTAGTCTTCTGCAAATAGATTCTATCATCTTATCAATTGTTTTTGAACAAGTTATCTTTCAAAATCGCCTCAAAATGCTCAGGAAGATTGTTCATCTCATCATATTGATTCAATAAATTTTCCAAAGACGCCACAGGAGTGACGTCTCTACTGTTTGCCTTTTGACAAAAATCCAGACACGCATTCACCTCTTCTATCGTTCCTACACATTCAAAAGGCTTCACATCGACTTCACCTTTAAGTTGTTTCAATATTGGCAATAACTCATTGTCTTTCAATAAATTTCTACCATAAATTTCTATCAACTCATTTTCTGGAATAAAAGGCGACATTATCAAATATGTGAAAAGACATTTAGGACATTTGCCGCACCAAGAATCCGTTTTACTTCCAACATTGCAACTTTTGAACACTTTATAATAATCTTTATTTTTAGCGAAAAGACTTGCGATTTGAACCTCGTTTATAGGACGCAAGAAGCTAAAATATTGAATTTCTGAGCTTATATATTTTTCAACATAATCTCTAAAATCGTTTTCAAAAGCAATCGACTTGCTATATTGGTGATTCACTTCAGTATCAGGAACCGTAGGCTCGTTCGCACTCGACTCATTTGAAAGAGCGATATATTTTGAATTTGTCACAAAACCTATTAACAAAGTATAAAATGCTAACATTGCGGAGAAAGGCGTATGACCATTCAAGAAACCTTCGTTATTCAATCTCAACATCGTAGCATCGAGATTTCGTTTTATCACCGCGACTTGTTCTTCCGTAAATCCCGCAGTGACAGCACATTCTGTTGTCGCACCACGAGGATTGATAATCAATGGAATAATTGGCATTTTATTTTTCAGCAACTCAACAGTCACGACCGAATCTTTGCCGCCGCCTATAGGAACCAGTGTCGTTTCTTTCAACGGAAGCTCGATTTTTTCACAACTAGCATCGCTTTCGCAAATGATTTCCATAAAATCATTGATGTTTTCCTTTATTCCATTCAGATAAAAAAACTCCCCTAAACCATTGAAATATAATTTCTTCCACCAAAGAATCTGATTAGTATCCAATTTAAACGGACTAATATAAACTTTTTTAGGACAAGCCAGTTTCCAATAACTAATCAATTCTATCATTCCTATGTTAAAGAGAATTGTATCTAATTGATTCTTACTTACATCTGACCAATTATAAAATTTTCTTTTAGGAATTTCAAAAGATGGTGTGAAAAAATATTTATCATCAAGAGAGAAATAAAATTTCACAGAAAACACATCGTTTTCTAAAGTATAATCGTATCTTTGGAAACGGAAAAATTCATATTCTTCTCTCAAGGAATTATATTTATTTTGGTCGTAATAAGTTGCCATGACATCTAAAAATTGATTTACAAATTTAGTAAAATTATAATTCATAATGCATAATTCATAATGCATAATTTTAATTAACCCAGCGAGCCATGAAGAAAGAGGAACTATTTAAGATTCAGAGTAATACGTTAAATCCTGCTATTGGCAACGTATTGATTGCAGAGCCGTTTATGAATGATTTTTATTTCAGACGCTCCGTCATTCTTCTCATCGACCATAACGAAGAAGGAAGCCTCGGCGTCATTTTCAACAAACGACTAGCGATACCTTTCAACGAAATAGTTCAAGGATTTCCTGACTTCAAAGCCGACGTATATCTCGGCGGTCCTGTAGAGACTGATAGAATTTTCTTCATTCATACCATTGGAGAAATGATTCCAGATTCATATAAAATCAGCGACGGTTTATATTGGAGCGGCAACATCAACGTACTTAAATCCATGATTAAGATGGATTTGATAAAACCACACGAAATCAGATTTTATGTCGGTTATGCTGGTTGGGACAGCGGACAATTACGCAATGAATTAAAGGCAAACACTTGGCTTGTTGGAAAATTCAGCAGCAAACAACTTCTCACAACAATGCCTGGCAAGATGTGGAAAAGCTTCGTCAGACAAATGGGAAAACGATACATGCTTTGGGACAAATTCCCAGTAAACCCTTCGGAGAATTAATTTTAAGGAGTTGAGGGTATGAGGATTTGAGGATTTGAGGGTATGAGGAGTTAAGGGTATGAGGAGTTGAGAGCATGAAGAATTCCTCTGTTCCTCAATTCCTCAATTCCTTAGTTCCTCAATTCCTCAGTTCCTTTATTCCACTGCCTTATAAAACAAATCGTGAATTTCAGTTCTAAGATTGAGTTTTGATAATTTATTATTATCAGAAGTTGGATAAACACGATTAGATAAAAATATCACAATCAGATTGTTAGCTGGGTCAGCCCATGCGAAAGTGCCAGTAAATCCAGAGTGTCCGTAACTTGCCATCGACGATTGTTTTGACGGAGTGTAATATTTAGCTTCTGGGTCTAATTCTGGCTTATCAAAGCCGATGCCTCTTCTGTTTTCGTTATCTGCAAAAGGCGCAGAAGTGAAATAGTTTATCGTCTCTTCCGAAATAAATTGAGTTCCATTGGCATATCCTCCGTTAAGCAAAAGCTGCATCATGACAGCCAAGTCTCTCGCATTCGAAAAAAGTCCTGCGTGACCTGAAACACCGCCGAACAAAGCCGCAGTCTGATCATGTACATCACCGCAAATCAACTGATTACGAAAATATTTATCATCTTCTGTTGGAACGATATTATCAATATCATGTTTATTCAATGGCTTAAAACAAATATGATTTAAGTTCAAAGGCTTAAAGAAAATCTCTTCCAAATAAGACTCAAACGACTGATTTGTAATAGCTTCCACTATTTCTGGAACGAAATAAAATCCCAAATCGCTATATTTATATTTTTTCTCTTTAAGTTCAGATTTCATTATGGTATCATAAATTTCATATCTAAAATCGTCTGAGATATAAAGATTTTTCGCCACCCTAACTGTATGATTTTCATCAATATATTCTCTAAAATAATTCATATCTGGAACATTTCCTTCACAAGTCATCTTGTAAATCGGAATCCATGGTGTCATTCCCGATTGATGTGTAAGGAATTCTATTAGTTTAATTTCACCCTTATCTGATTGATTTAGAAAAGGAAAGTAATCGCCTAAAGTAGAATTCAAATCCAATTTTCCTTCATCGTAAAGCTTCATCAAAGCAAATGAAGAAGCGAATAATTTAGTAAGAGAAGCGATGTCATAAATTGCGTCTGCATTCACATATTTGTCGCCTTCGTATGTAAATTTTCCATAATTACCTTCAAAAATAATATTACCATCTTTCATCGCAAGAACCTGACAACCAGGATATGCTTTTTGACTTATTCCATCTAAAAGCAGAGAGTCAATCTGACGAATATATTGATTATCAATCAATGAGACTGGCAATGTTTCTGGAGAAAGAAATCCTTTAAACTCGAAGCCTGTTCCACATTTATATTTTTTTACAGAAACAGGAAGCTTACCTTTAGGCGATATTTTTCCTAAAAGAGCATCAGATATTGCATTGACAACCATATCATTATCTTCATATCCGACAATCAATGACGAAAGATTTCTGCCGAAAGAAAATTTATCCAAAGCATAAGGATTTCCAAATAAATTAAAAATCAATTTTGTAGAATTAGGCAAGTCTTTGACAAAATTTATCATTGCTGGCGTAATGCCGTAATTTTTAGAAGGATAACTTGATGTATTTCTGATATTTAAAATAACGTAATCGTATGATTTCAATTGCTTTGCAGTACGTTTAACTTCTTCTTCCGAAGCGTCTTTATTTATCAATAAAGGAGTATTTGCAATTCCATTTTCATTCAGTTTGACGGAGATTGAATTATCTTTTCCAAAGGTAACGACAGCTATTTTCTTATTAGAATTTTTCTTCAGAGGAAGTATTTCCTTTTTATTCTCCAACATTGTAACAGCCTCATTATAAAGACGTTGTTTCAAAACAAAATATTTATTTTGATTCAAATCATTGTTCAATCTTTCAGTTTTTTGAGGCGCATAATTATTAAGTCCGATTTGATATTTATATCTTAAAACTTTTTTACAACTCTCCTCTACTCTATTTTTCACATCGGCATTATTTTTAGCAGCCTCGATGATAATTTTCATCGATGCCTCTACATTTATCGGAAGCAGCAAGACATCATTTCCAGCCATAATTGCCTGTAAACAAACGCTATCTGAATCTGTTCCGTTATAAGCACCTTTCATTTCAAGTCCGTCGGTGAAAATGATTCCATCGTAATTCATTTTATTTTTAAATAAATCTGTCACGATATTTTTAGAAAGAGAAGATGACTGATTTACAACAGGTTCGAGTGCAGGGAAATAGAGATGACCTACCATCGCACCTTTCACGCCTTTATCTATTGCATATTGGAAAGGATAAAGCTCTATTTTCTCAATTTCCTCCAAGGAATTTTTAATTATCGGAAGAGCATGATGTGAGTCGGTGGAAGTATTTCCGTGACCAGGAAAATGTTTCATTGAAGGCAAAACGCCGTTATTTTGAAGCGCAAGAGCATAAGCTGTTCCCTTACGAGCCACATTATCAGGATCTTCGCCAAAGCTACGGAAGCCGATGACTGGATTATTCGGTTCGTTGTTAACATCGATATCTGGAGCGAAATTGACATTAATTCCTATGCGCAAACATTGTTCTGCAATCTGACGTCCCATTTCCGAAATAAGAGAATCATTGGTTATTGCGCCCAATGTCATCTGATAAGGATATGATAATCCGTCGTTTATGCGCATTCCCAACCCCCATTCACCATCAATTGCAATCATCATCGGCGTTTGAGCTTTTGCCTGCCAATCATTAGCTTGAAGCAGCAAATCTTCTGCATCTGTACGGAAAAATGTCACTCCTCCAATGTTATATTTTTCAATATATTCTTCAATTTTTATGTCGCAATCCTTATTCGGCTGATTCGCTCTAAGGTTCATCAGCTGCCCGACCTGCTGTTCTAAAGTGAGAGAATTAAACACAGAGTCGACCCATTTTTCTTCACAATTTTGCGAAAAAACATTAACAGAAAATGTTAAAATAAAAATAAAAGCAATTATTTTTTTCATTGTTTAATAATATTTACAAATTGTACAAATTCTTCAAAATCAAAAGGTTTAAACACTATTTTCTTATCTTTATCGAGAAGATAAAAACTTGGCGTTGCAGTAACAGCATAATCATCGACATAAGGACAATTCCATTCCAATCCATCATGATAGAAAAATCCTCTGACTTTATTTTTCCTAACGATATTCTTAATTTTCTTTAACTCGCCTTTCACGCTGACTGCCACCAAAGAGAAATCAGGATTTTCGTCTAGAAACGATTTCAGTTCCACAATATTTTCACGACAATGTTCGCATGTATAAGACCAAAAATAAACTATAGTATAATCATTATCAATATTATACATATCAAAATCCTCATCAAAAATTGTTTTGCCGCAAATATTTTTCGCTTTGCTACCAATCTTAACTCTTGAATTGAACTCCACTATTGAAAGCAAATCATTATACTGATTTTCATCACATTGCATCTCTTCCAAATAAGGAATTCTTGTCATATAATCGACGATTTCTTCATAAGCGAGTTCGTTAAATCCTTCAATAAGATATTGAAACACAAACTTATACATATCAAAACTAACGGAAGTGCGATACAAGACATTATCAATTCCGAGAATAATTGCCATAATTTGCTGGTCGTGAGTTTGTCCTGCGACTTGCTGAATTGAAAGAAAATCAATGATTTTTGTTGTTAAGACATTAGTTGGAATCAGTGATAAATCAGTGAAATCGACTTCATTAAAGAAATTAGCAATCAATTCTTTACGTTGTTTTTCAAAATCAACATCAAGATTTAGCGGCAAGAATCTATCGACACTAATCAATGTCGAAGCATAGTTATTATTTTTTAACAGAGAATCAGTAAACGCAACAAAAGAATTCTGTAATTTCTGATATTCGTTTTTTGCGTTTATATAAAATTCAGTTTTTTTATCGTAAGAACGAAGGACAGGTTTCAACAAATCCTGCGATTCCATTATTTGCGCCTTGAAAACCAAATATCTATACCAATCACTATTCAACTGAGAATCAATAAATTCTATTTCATCCAATTTATTAATATCTCTTAAAACAAATTTTACATTTTTATTATCGTAAAGGAAGTCGAAAGCAAAACCATATTCAGTTTCAATCTGATACATACCTTTCGCAAGCTGCGTATTAAAATCAACTCTTTTATCCTGCGACAACATAACAGAATCGATGGTTTCCAGTCCCAATCCAGTATAAGCATTGAGATACACTTTTTGCTGCGGAAGATTGAAAAGCGTTCCAGACACCGTTTGTGCAGAAGCTTTCAAACCAACAAGCAAAAACAATATGATTATCAACAATTTAAAACTTTTCATTTCCAAAGGATGTTATTTAACAAAGATAATAAAAAAAGACAACAAGACAACAAGACAACGAGACTACAAGTTTTTTTTTAGTTAGGAGTTAGGAATGAGGAGTTAGGAATTTTCATTAACTTTGCATTTCTTAAAAGTTAACGTATTTTTCATCATAAAATATTGATATTTAAATGAAATACCAGATAACAAACAAAGAAATTTGGAGGATTGCGATACCAATTATGTTGGGCAATTTGGCTCAAACTATTATCAATTTTACTGACACTGCATTTTTAGGACATCTCGGTGTAATTGAGTTGGGTGCATCTATGTTGGCTGGACTTTTCTATTTCGTATTCACCACCATAGCAACAGGCTTTGCTATTGGTATTCAAATCATTATAGCACGCAGATTTGGAGAAGGCAACAAAGAAAGAATAGGCGTGATTTTCGAGCATGGCTCGCTATTCGTCTTGATTTTAGGAACGATATTATTTTCAATCTTATATTTCTTTTCCGAGTCGCTTTTAGCATGGCTAATTGATTCTCCTAACATTTACGCTTCGGCATTAGACTATATCAAATATCGTCAGTTCGGAATTATCTTCGTGTGTTTCAACTTTTTATATCGTGGATTATATGTCGGCATTTCCAATACCAAAGTCATTACTTATTCCACAATAATAATGGCGATTGTTAATATTCTTTTAGACTATTGTTTGATATTCGGCAACTTAGGTTTTCCAGAAATGGGAATCGGCGGTGCTGCCTTAGCGTCATTCTGCGCTGAAGTCGCTGCTTTCATATTTTTTACCATCTACAGTTATATCACATTGCGAGACAAAGACTTTGGCATGTTCAAGTTCCACAAACTAGAATCAGAGCTGATGAAGAGAATCTTAAAAGTAGCTACACCTACTATGATTCAAAAGCTATTCTCATTTGGTGTTTGGTTTGTCTTCTTCATCTTAATAGAAAAAATGGGCGAAACCGCGACTGGCATATCTTCCATTGTAAGAAGCGTTTATATGATTCTCATCACACCATGTTTCGCCTTCGCAACAACGACAAACACATTGGTCAGCAGAACAATAGGCGCAGGACATCCAGAACAAGTCTTCGACACCATTACCAAAATTATGAAGAACTGTATTATATGCACCATACCTATATTGTTGATAATTATGACATTTCCTGTTCAAGTTGCGAGAATTTACACCGACGATATCAACTTTGCACAATTGGTAGTTCCTTCAATATACGTCATTTGTCTAGGCACGATTCTCCAAGGCGTTGGAAACGGATATTTTGAGGCAGTTTCAGGCACTGGTAATACCTCTGCAGCCTTATATTTAGAAGCTGCAATATTAGTCATTTATGTAATCTACATCGCAATAATGACACATGTAACAGATAAAGTACAATGGGTTTGGACCGCTGAGATTTTATACGGCGGACTTCTTGGTGCAATATGCTATCTCTATATGAAGTTTGCGAATTGGAATAAGAAGAGGATTTGAGGATTTGAGGAACTGAGGAATTGAGGAATTGAGGAATCGAGGAGGTTGGATTTGGGCAATGATTGTAGAGACGCGTCAATGTTACCTTAAAAATAAACACACATTGACACGTCTGATTTTATTAAGAATTATTATGAAAATTTTATTAACAATATTCGGTTTATTATCATTAACGTTAGGTGTTATTGGGATTTTTGTTCCGATATTGCCAACGACGCCGTTATTGCTTTTAGCGGCTTGGTGTTTCTTCAGAAGTTCCAAGACTTTATACGAGAAGCTCATCAACAGCAAGCATTTAGGTTCGTATATAAAAAACTTCAGAGAGAATAAAATCATCCCTCTGAAGACTAAAATTTATATCATTACAATGTTATGGGCCAGCTTGATTTACTGCATTTTCTTCGTCGCCGACGGAATGCTCTGGCTGCAGATTTTACTTGCAATAATACTCATCGGAGTGACGATGCATATACTTTCTTATAAAAGCTAAACAAGGACCACTTCAATGAAGTAGTCCTTGTTTAAAATAGCGAATGTTAAATTTCTTACTTCTTGCTCAAACTCAAAATCACTGTAAATGTTTCGAATGTTTCCATGAATTCTTGTTCAATCTCTGCTATTTGAGCTTCGTTGAGTTTGAGTCCTTTGGTTTCATTTTTTTAATTTGTTATAATTCAAATTTTTCACCTCTTTTCATACGTTCGCGGAATTCTGCGGCTGCAGTGTACATGACGTCGCTGCTGGAATTGATAGCAGTCTCAACAGAATCTTGAACAACACCAATGATAAATCCTACTCCAACGACCTGCATCGCTATATCGTTGCTGATGCCAAAGAGTGAGCATGCCATAGGGATTAGCAAGAGAGAACCGCCGGCAACACCAGAAGCTCCACATGCTGCCAATGCAGCGATAACACTGAGAACCAAAGCACTTCCCAAGGTCACTTCAATACCCATAGTATGACATGTGGCAAGAGTCATAACTGTAATGGTAACTGCTGCACCATCCATATTTACAATACTGCCAAGAGGAATACATACCGAATAGAAATTTTCATCCAATCCCATGCGTTTACATAACTCCATGTTTACAGGAATATTAGCTGCCGATGAACGTGTAAAGAAAGCACTGACAGCACTCTCTTTCAAACATCTAAGTACCAAAGGATACGGGTTACGATGAAGCATTATGGCAATAATGAGTGGGTTGATGACCAAAGCCATTGTCAACATACAACCTACGAGTACCAACAAAAGTCTTCCGTATGTGGTAAATATTTCCAAGCCACTTTGCGATACTGTTGTATAGACCAAACCGAGAATACCGAATGGTGCACATTGGATGACCCAAGCCACCACCTTTGAAATAGAGTTTGCCCATTGACGCAAATTACTTATAGTCGTTTCATTAGCGACAGATTTAAGAGCCAATCCAACAATCACAGCCCAGAAGAGGATGCTCAAATAGTTGGCATTCGCTATTGCTGTGATAGGGTTTGTAATGACACCTTTTACAATGTTACCGAATATATCGGAGAGTTTACCTGGAGCGGAACTGGCAACACCTTCCACGTTGGCAAGCGCGATAGACGTAGGGAACAGCATACTTGCAAACACAGCCAACACAGCGGCGATGAGAGTAGTGAGCATATAACGCAAGATTACTATACGGAAACGACCGTCTAAGCCGCCGCGTGCTGTTGCTATCGACGAAGCCACCAACACTGCCACCAATATTGGAGCAATGCCTTTGAGCGCGCCTACAAACAAGTCGCCCAACATAGAGATGATACTAACACCTGGCAAGATAAACGCCAAGACCGAACCAATGATTATACCGAATAGTATTCGCAACATGAGGTTACTCTGCTGCCAAAAACGAAGAATTGCTTTTAGTGTTTTCATACATTTATATTTTATTTGCAAAGGTATTTAATATTTATTATAACATCTTATTGACTTATTGACTTATTGACTTTAAACACCCAAGCCGCGTCGCTTTTCAAGTCGTTATATTTAAGCGGAGTCGTGTCAATAATCATCTTGCCTTTTTCATATTTCCAAGGCAAAACCTTGTCACAACCCAACATAGTAACAATAGTATTTTCTTTTGGTTCTGGAATCTCCAAAACAAGTTCGTCTTGCGGATAATCTATCGCGATTGCGTATAAGTCATCGCCTTTTGTCGTATAACAGACGTAAGGCTGCTCGCACTTATATTCTGCCTTGAAACCATTTTCAACCTTTAACAATTCTTTTTGAGACGCCACAGGGGGTCCTTGAGACGCCACAGGGGTAACGTCTCTACAAGAGACGAATAAACGCATCATAGCGTCGATGTTTTTCTCTTCGTATTCGACTTTGATGTTATATGATTTTCCTGCTTTGAGTTTGATAGTTGCTGAAGTAGAATTCCAGTTTTTTGCCTGGTCGGCATCGCTTTGTTGTTCGTTTGCCTTCGATGGATTATAATCTATAATGACTTTATCATCGATATACAATCTTACAATATCATCGACTTCCACTTCAAAAGTATATTTACCAGTCTTTTCTGGAACATAAACTCCAGTCCATGTTGCGCTGAAGTTATCGTAACTTATCGACTTATCAGGAGAGTTACGATGCCAGTTGAAATCTATCAAAGAGTCAGTTCTTGTGATTGATACTTCTTTCATTTCGTAGAACTTGGTATAAGGACGAGTTCCGTATATTGCCTCGCCGTTTATTTCGAGCCATTTACCGAGGTCGAGCAATCTTTCTTGTTGAATCATAGGAATGATTCCGTCAGCTGCAGGACCGACGTTGAGGGTCATTCCGCCACCTGCAGCTACAGTCTTTGCGAAGTGACGAATTAACTCTTTAGAGGTGAGATAGTTGGACAGCGGCTCAGTGCGGTTAAGTCCGAAGGAGCGACCTATGCCGCGGCATTCTGCCCATGGTCTGTCGGTCTGAGTGATGCCTGCGCTGTATTCTGGAGTGCGGAAACCATATTGCGCGCCGTGGCCCCAGCGGTCGTTGACGATAGCCTCCTCGCCTACTGTGTTATAATACCAAGCGATGAGTTCGGCGGCGTGCCATTGCTCAGCAGAGTTACGCCATTCGCCGTCAGAGAAGATGATTGAAGGACGATATTTTGTAACCAATTCCTTGAACTGAGGAATCATATGATTATCTACATAGTTGGCAATAGAATCATCTGGGTCGATGTACCATCTATGCATCGGGTTTGTCCATTCTGGAAGCGAGTAATAGAATCCCATCTTCAAGTCTTTAGCGCGGACAGCATCAGTGAGTTCACCTACGATATCACGTTTTGGTCCGCCTACGACGCTGTTCCATTCTGGAGAATATTCGCTGTCCCAGAGACAGTAGCCGTCGTGATGTTTTGTCACGAGAAGCACATATTTCGCACCGCTCTTCTTGAACAAGTCAGCCCAGTCTGAAGGATTCCATAATTCAGCCTTGAACATCTTATCGAAGTCTCGATATTCGAAGTCCTCGCCGTAGTTTCTCTTTTGGAAGTTGACACGAGTGGTATCGTTGTTCATCAATCCGCTGTAATACCATTCAGCGTAGCCTTCATTGGTAGCGAAAGCCGGAACAGAATACACACCCCAGTGGATGAAGATTCCCAATTTTGCATCTGAGAACCATTGAGGATAACCGCGTTGCTGCAACGATTCCCAAGTCGGTTCAATTTTTTGAGCGAAAGATGATAATGCTAAAAAGCATATTAATAATAAGGTAGAGATTTTTTTCATGATTTTATTTTTAAGTCAACGGACAACAGACAAATGTCAACAGTCTTTGTCCAATTGTTATTCACATATACAAAAATACGATTTTTATTAAGTAACTTAACAAAAACTATAAATATATTTTTATTAAATACACTTAATAAAAACAATATCATCAGCGACATCTCATATTCAAACTAACTTACTGATTGTTAATAATTTTTAACAAAATAATCCTTGACAAGTATTGAAAAAGATTTTATTTTTGCGAATAATTTTAAAACCGAAAGTTATGGCAACATTTTTTAAATCATCACCTATTTTATATGGGAAGTCAGCGGAAAGATTCGATAGAGAAGCTGACAAAAACAAGTCATTGCAAACACCTACATTATCAGAAGAAGAAAACGAGGAATTGATGAGATTCCTTGAAAAATCTAAAAACTTCAAATTCTGATAATTGTGAAAACAAACTCATCTTACGCCCCTTATATAATGCTTCCTTTCAATAAGGAAATTTTAGAAAGTTGTTCTGGATTCAGTTGTGGAGATGACGAATTAGACAATTTCTTCCATAACGATGCTGACTTATATTCAATAGAATTAATTGGGAAAACGTACTGTTGGATAACAAACGACAAACCGCATCAAATAGTCGCATTGTTTACCTTAGCGAACGACAGTATCAAAACATTTAATCTTAATAACAAAATACGTAACAAGTTAAACAGGACTATCAATAATAGCAAACGAGGAAGAAGTTATCCAGCTGTTTTAATCGGAAGATTGGGAATCAACAAATCTTTTCAAAACAAAAGCATCGGCAGTCAATTGTTATATTTCATAAAAGATTGGTTTCGGCATAAAAGCAATAAGACCGGTTGTAGGTTTATCGTTGTAGATGCATATAATAATGGTAAAACTACAAAATTCTACGAACATAATGATTTCCGTTATCTTTATGATAACGAATTGGAGGAACGTTCACAATACAACATTCCTCCAACAAATAAGATTTCAACTCGTTTAATGTATTACGATTTGAAATTATGAATTTCAAATACTTTTAAAAAACATACTGCAAGCCAATTTGATAACCGATAAACATTCTTTGTTTGTTATCGCTGTTGTCCTTTTCAAAAAGGTAATTATTTGGCAATAAGTCATCAGAATTTACATAATTGGAATATAAATAATTGAAGCTTGCACCGCCGAATACGTTAAAATGATTTAAGAATGTAAACGATGGAGCGAGAAGATATGATGCGTTGTAACATACCTTATCATTAGAAAATCCTAACGATGTTGCTTTGAATTCGTTGTTTATTTCAAGCCAATTAATTATAGGAATATGAATACCGTAACCAGCTTCCGCTACAATATTGCTTCCGTCATTGACTTTATTGTTATAACCGACGCCCAAGATACCATAAGAGTATTTGCCTCCAGATCTGAAAGACAACATCGTATTGTTCATATTGTCGTAAGAAAGAGCGACTCCCATCTTACCATTCTTGATAATATTGATAAAAGCTATTGGAAAATCACTTTCTTCTGCAACATTAAATATAGTAGCAAACTGCACGCCTTTGACGTTCTTCGCGATATTCATCACTCCGGCAAATTGCAGACCTTTCACATCACCTGCGATATTAGTCACGCCAGAGAGTTGTAATCCTATATAAGAGCCTTTACTCATATTAGCCACACCAGCGACAGCGATTCCATATCCCGAGCCTGAATAGTTATAAACGCCACTAGCTTGGATTCCATTGTAAGAACCTTTACTCATATTAGCTACACCAGCGACAGCAATTCCATTTCCTGAACCTGAATAGTTATAAACGCCACTAGCTTGGATTCCATTGTAAGAACCTTTACTCATATTAGCAACACCAGCTACAGCGATTCCATTTCCTAAACCTGAATAGTTATAAACGCCACTAGCTTGGATTCCATTGTAAGAACCTTTGTTTATGTTTGTCACGCCAGCAACTTCTATTCCATATCCAGCATTTCCAATATAGTTAGAAACACTAGCAATTTGTAAACCTGTCGCATTATTAGCTATGACATTACTGATTCCAGCCAATGCGAGACTTCTCTCATTCTTAGAAATTCCCACTAACAAATTTATTGAAAAAGCATTTGTATATTCTTTGGCTTTCTTAACATTTATCGTACTCAATGGAAAACCGAAATTTATCTGAACCGGACGGAATTTTTTCTCTTGAGAAAAAACATTAAAAGATAATAATAAGCAAAATAAAAATAAAAGTGTTTTTTTCATCTTTTTTTAACTATTAATTATTAATTATGAATTATTAATTATGAATTATTAAAAACTTCCATTGCAATATGAGCGCAAGCCTCAGCGTCGGCGAGGGCGTGATGATGATTCGTCAAGTCAAAGCCGCAATGGGCAGCGACGGTATGAAGCTGATGATTCTCCAAATCAGGGAACACCTTAAGAGATGTTTTATAAGTACAATGAAACTGATAGTTAGGATATTTCATCTTATAATGAGCAAAACAAGCCTTAAGGCAACGCTCATCGAAGGTTTTATTGTGAGCTATCAAAGGTAGGTTTCTCACAAATTTAGAAGCCTCACGCCACACTTCAGGAAAAATCGGTGCGTCATCGGTGTCTTCTTTTTTTATTCCATGAATCTTGGTGTTCCAATAGCAATAATGATTTGGAACTGGTTTTATGAGACTGTAAAATCTATCCACAATCTCCCTGTCTTTCACAATGACGATACAGACGCTGCATGCACTTCTGATATCGCCGTTAGCCGACTCGAAGTCGATAGCGGCAAAGTCAGGGAGATCGGGAATTATGATTTGATTGTTCGACGATTCTGACATCTCATTCTTTTATTTCAGCATGGAAAATATCAATCTCGTCGTCTTCGAACATACATTCTGAAGTGTAATATTGACCTGGTTTGTCATCGTCTTGGAACAACAACAATGTCACTTTCTTAAACTTCAATGGCTGTTGACTTTCTGAGACTTGTTGCACTTTCTCGTATGAAATACCTTCTATCTTTAACATTTTCAACAAAGCTGCTAAATCGAGGTCGACATTGAGGAAAATATCTTCGCCTTTTTCTGTCCAAGCAATACTGATGACACCTGTGGTGTATAATTCAAAGTTTTTAATTTCTACAGTTTTCATAATTATTCTTGATTTAATAATTCATTCAAATCTTTTTGTAATTGTTCCGTATTGACAAAATGAATCGATTTCATTCCGACATTTATCGCACCTTTTACATTATTAATATTATCATCTATAAAGACCGACTCTTCTGCTTTAAGATTATAACTTTCTAATAATGTGTGATAAATCT
>JAFOBJ010000099.1 GCA_017381865.1 Bacteroidales bacterium | reverse complement strand
TGGCATTTTTTGAAGAAAACAAAGAAGGCGAATTCAAGAACATCATAGAACGTATCATTGCGAAGATGAAGCCTTTGCAAGACGTAGGACTCGGATACCTCCAAGCGGGACAGCCATCATCGACATTGAGTGGCGGTGAAGCTCAACGTATCAAACTTGCCTCGTTCCTTATCAATGGAACCAACGAAAAACCTACCCTATTTATATTCGACGAGCCTACGACAGGACTTCACTTCCATGATATAAATAAGTTGTTAAAAGCATTCGAAGCATTGATTAACAACGGACATTCGCTCATCGTCATAGAACACGACCCTGACGTTATCAAGGTGGCAGACTGGATTATTGATTTAGGACCAGAAGGCGGCGACAAAGGCGGCAATCTCGTCTTTGAAGGAACGCCAGAAGATTTGATGAAATGCGAGGAATCGTATACGAGGGGTGTGTTGGAATTGAGGATTTGAGGGACTGAGGAATTGAGGAGTTGAGGAACTGAGGTTTTGAGGTTTTGAGGGGTTGTTGGGACGTGATTTATCGCGTCCTAAATTAGGTGTTGAGCCCTAAAAGGGCGAAACAAATATAGGATAAGGCAAGCCTTATTAGTTAGGAGTTAAGGAATATCTCGCGTAGAGGCGCACGGACGTGCGACTTTTAAAATCATTCCATAACTATCGTAAAAGCGACTTTCTCTTCTGTGTTTTTTGAAAGAAGCAGAGTGCCGCCATGAAGTCGTATGATTTGACGTGAGACGGCGAGTCCAATGCCGGAACCATCTCGTTTTGTAGTGAAGAACGGAGTGAAAATATTTTCCGCTATCTCGTCAGAAATTTTTCCTGAATTATTGCTTAACTCTATATGTATACGTTCTTCATTATCAATAAAAGCCTTAATTTCAATATTATATGACTTATCATCAGAATCACACGACTCTATAGCGTTTTTTAAAATATTAAGCAGCACCTGCGACATCTGACTTTTATCAGCATAAAGCATTATGTCAATAGGATTTATATCGACTTCAAGTTTAATATTTTGAAAATCAACAAGAGATATAACATTGTCAATTATTTCCTTAAGATAAAATGGCGACTTCTGTGGCATTGGCACACGCGTCACCTGACGGAAAGAGTTGACGAAATTCATGAGACGTTCGCTCGTGGAATGAATAACTTCAAGCCCCTCTCCTATTTTTTCAGAATCGTCGATATTGTCAATCAAGGTGTTGCTTATTGAAGTGATAGGCGCCAAAGAATTCATGATTTCATGAGTGAGAATACGCGTCAGATTCTCCCACACTTTCACCTCCTGATTATCAAGTTCTTTAGCGATATCACCTATAGTCACCACTCTCAGATTCTTCCCTTTATAATTGATTGAAGCACAGCTCAGAACCAAATTCACCTCCGCAATTTCAGTGTTATATCTCACAACATGCTGTTCAGATGGCTTTATATCTTGAAGAACATTTACAAGTTCTTCCGATTGTGACTTCAAGAAAGATATATGGCTTATCATTTGCAAGGAAAAGATTCCCAAGGCTTTAGAGTTAGCATGCACCACAGTGCCGTTTTCCATGAGAAGCATAATACCGATATTGGCACATTCCATTATCAGCTCGAAGTTTTTCTCGTCTTCACGAATGAGACGCTTCTTCTCGTCCATCACGTCTTTGATTTCATTAAGAGCGCTGTTGACAAGCACATTCTCTGTACGATTCGGATTTTCCGTAAAACGAAATGAATAGTCGTCGTTCTTCACTGCTCTTATAATGAATGAGATACGACCTATAATTCCTTTATATACAGATATAAGTCGGAAGACCGACAACGTAAGCAGAGGCAAACATACGAGCAAGAACATCATTTTTTCATAAACGACGCATAAACAAGTAGCGATGCTCATCGCTATCAAGAATATGATATTTAATATTATACGGCGATATGAAATCAGACTATTTCTCATAAGCCATAACGTTTTATCTTGTTGTAAAGAGTCTGACGAGTGATGCCGAGTTTCTGCGCCACAAGCGAGAGATTGCCGTTGTTGGAGTTTATAGCTTCCGCTATCGTTCTGCGTTCAACATCTTCAAGAGTGGAACCGTCGTCATACGACGATGATGATACAGATTGATAAAGACCGAGATGTTCAGGGTTAATGACGTTATCATCGCACATGATGACGGCTTTTTCAATAGTATGCTGAAGCTCGCGGATATTGCCATCCCAACGATGCGACAGCATTTTTTCCTCTGCCGCAGCCGAGATAATCACATTATCCTTTTTGTATTTCTCAGAATAACGTTTCAGGAACATCTCCGCAAGAGGAATAATATCCTCTTTTCTGTTACGCAATGGCGGAATATTAATATGTATCGTATTGATTCTAAAGAGCAAATCCTGACGAAACTCTGCTTTCTCAGACATCTCAAACAAATTACGATTCGTTGCCGTTATGAGACGTATATCGATGTTTATCGGATTGTTAGTACCGAGACGAGTGATGTTTCTGTTTTGAAGAGCGGTGAGCAATTTAGCCTGCAGATGCAGCGGCATATTACCTATTTCGTCCATGAAAAGCGTCGAATTATTAGCAGCTTCCATCTTGCCCATCCTATCGGAATGAGCGTCGGTAAATGCTCCCTTCTTATGACCGAAGAGCTCGCTTTCGAAGAGCGTCTCAGGAATCGCGCCCATGTCGAGAGAAATCATCTCATTGTTACAACGAGAAGAAAGTCGGTGAATCTCACGAGCTAGCACCTCCTTACCAGTACCGTTCTCGCCAGTAATCATGATGTTAGCGTCGGTGGCAGACACACGCTCAACGATATTTTTGATACGCAGCATCTCAGGAGAGTTGCCCCAGAACATCTGAGATTCATCAGCAGTGTCGTTAAATTTAGAAGGTTTCTTTTTCTCACGACCTTCGTTATAAGCATTTTGCAGAGTCTCGATAAGTTTCTCGTTGTTCCAAGGCTTCACTATGAAGTCGAAGGCGCCGTCTTTCATAGCACGCACTGCGAGGTCGATGTCAGCGTAAGCGGTGAAGAGAACGACTTTGATTTTTGGGAATTTATTATTCACCTCATTAAGCCAAAAGATACCTTCGTTACCATTATTTATTCCAGCGTGGAAATTCATGTCGAGGAGAATCACGTCAGGCGATTCTGTCTGTATTGTAGATATAAGCGACTTAGGAGAATCGAGAGTTGTCACTTTCTCGAAATAGTTCTCCGTCAGCATCTTGACAGCCGACAAGATATTAGTGTTATCATCAACGATGAGAAGTTTACCTTTTTTGGACATAAGAGGAATATTTAAAGCAAATATACATTTTTTCCGTCATTTTGGGTGGTAAAAAACACATTTTTTCCGAAAGATATTTTTTAGCTTTGAGCCTTGAGCCTTGAGCTACGAGTCTTGGATTTGCCCACTGCTCACAGCACATTGCCCACTGCAATTTATAAATTTATTTAATTTTCAATTTCTGAGACGTGTCAATGTGTGTTTATTTTTATTGGAATCATTGACGCGTCTCTACAATACCTCCACCGGGTTTTCATTTGCTGCTTTCCAAAAACACAAAATATTTACTGCATAGATGATGAAAAGCACTAACATCACTCCGGCAAGAAAAATCCAAAATGACAATGATGTAACTAAATTAGAATCAGTTCTTATCATCTCAAGATAATAACGTCCACCTATAACAGCCGCAACAACACCTATTGTTATTGCAGGCAACACTACCAAAGAAATATTCAAACTCAGTTTTTTAATCACTTCAGACACCGTAGCGCCACAGACCTTACGAATCGCTATTTCTCTCCTCCTCGACTGCATCTCATTACCCAAATATCCAATCAGTCCAATCAATGAGATTATCAATGTCACCAGAGCTGCAATCAGAACTACATTCCGCAAATGAAGGAAATGATAATAGTTATCTTTCATTCTTTCATTGAATGTTACAAAACTATATTGCCAAGCTGAAGTATAAAATTCATCAATTATATTTTTTATTGTCTTAATATTTTCAGCTGAAAAATCAGTCATCCTGATATTAAACTGAAATGTATTAACTCTATTCTCGTCAAGATAAGCATGGAATGGATGTATCACTATCGGCTGCACCCATCCGTCTCCCATCTGGTAATCAGCGACAACTCCAACTATTTCGTATGTACCGTTGTCACCTTTATAAAAGACCTTGCCTATAGGACTATCCGTAAAACCATGATATTCAACAAACGCCTCATTGACGAGCACCTTATTCGGAGCATCAGTAGCTGTGTAATTACGACCTTCAACGATTTTCATCTGCATCGTCGGGATATAATGCTCATCGGCTATCTCCCAGCGGCATGAGAAAAGCAGATTCCACTGAGAGTCATAGATAGGATTGCCAGAATAACCCCAGACAGGATAACCTAACGAAATACCGACATCTTCCACGCATGTCTGCTTCAAAAGTTCATCGCGTATCGTAAGCTGCGTCGTCGTTGTCCCTGGAATACAGACAGTCATAATCTTATCATATTTATAGCCATGATCTGCTGTCAAGACATATTCAGACTGGCGCATCGTAGTGCCAAGAAAAATCACTATAGCTGTAGTACAAGAAATCTGCACAAAAAGGAGCGTCTTCTTCCACCATTTACGATTCTCAAAACCACCACGAAAAGCATAATGCAACTTTACCGATGAAAATATTACAGCAGGAATCAAACCAGCCACAAGAAACGCAACGACACACACCACAGCAGGAATCCAAATCCTTTCCAATGCAAACAGCACTTTCACATCAAAAAACATCTCTGATATTTCTTTGCTTAAACACATTATTATCAAAATAGACAATAATATCGCAACGAATAAAATCAGCAATGTCTCAAAAATCAACATGTTAAATATATCGTTTCGTTTTGCGCCATTACATCTCAGCATCGCTATTGTCTTACTTCTTTGAGACAATGACGAAATCGTGAGCAAAACATAATTGAGACACGCTATCAGCATTGCAACAAAACCTATCGTTCCCAGCAAGATAGAAGTCTGTTTTATATTAGTTTTAAAAAACATACTTTTATCTATAGGAATGAAACTGAAACTAACCTGCCATTGATCAACATAGTATTTGTAGTCAGGATAACGTTTTACGAACTCATCCATCAGAGCCTCAACTTCAGCTATATCACAGCCTTCACGCAATTTGAAATATGTAGGATAAAGGTCTGAACCAGTCCAGTTATACTCTTCGTTATGATAATCGATAAAACAAAGCATATCAAACTGACCGATGGTGTTATTTACTGGAGGCGTTTTAAACACACCGCCAACGACATATTTGTTTTCATGCGTCGTTTCTATCATCTTGCCAAGAGGATCTTCTTTTCCAAATAATATGTCAGACAGTCTCTTAGAGATGAGTACTTCATTAGCTGCCCTACCCTCTTCCGACAACACACGACGAGCGTCACCGCTAATCATGCCGAAGTCAAGAACTTCAAAGAAATCCTGGTTAACATTCAACATTGACACATCAATAATATTTCCATTATGATTTATCTGAAGGATATTATCGACATAATGCGTTGCAGCCTCAATCTGAGGAATGTCGTTTGCCATATTAGGTGCGAGTGGCAGAACCATCTGATTGTTAACCCCATTCAAGCTAAACTGAGGCGAGATATTCCACACCTGATATATCCTCTCTTTATCTGGGAAAAAACTGTTATACGACAGTTTCAGTCCCACAAAAGAAATGATAACAAGAGCCACTATCAAGCCTAACGACAAAGAAATTATACGTGTCGCCGAGTTACCTCTGTTCTTCAGCAGATAACGAATAGAGTAATTTAATGTGTTCATTTTATAGGTTTTTATCGTTATTCATCACAGTCTGTTCTTCACATCTGTCACTATCTTGCCGTCGAAGAGGCAGATGGTTCTCGTTGCGAAGGCTGCATCGTGTTGTGAGTGTGTCACCATGATGATGGTGGTTCCTTCTTGGTTGAGTTCTTTAAGAAGGTTCATCACGTCTTGTCCGTTCTTAGAATCCAAGTTACCTGTAGGTTCGTCGGCAAGGATAAGCTTAGGGTTCGACACCAAGGCTCTCGCTATCGCCACACGCTGCTGCTGTCCGCCGGAGAGCTGCTGTGGGAAATGCTCGCTTCGGTGAGAGATATTCATCTTATCTAATATCTTGGCGACACGCTCCTTACGCTCCGACGACTTCACTCCCATATAGATGAGAGGCAGCTCCACGTTCTCTGAGACCGTCAGCTCATCGATGAGGTTAAACGACTGGAACACAAAGCCGATGTTGCCCTTACGGAACATGGTCCTGTCTTTCTCCTTGAGACCGCCCACTTCCTGGCCAAGCAAGGAATATGAGCCTCCCGTAGGATTATCCAACAATCCCAAGATGTTCAACAATGTGGATTTGCCGCATCCCGAAGGACCCATGACAGCTACAAACTCACCTTCTTTAACTTCAAATGAAACGCCATTCAAGGCGATGGTTTCTATCTCTTCTGTGAAGAAACTCTTTCTTAAATTTTCGACTTTTAACATACTTTTTAAGTTTAAAGTTTATAGTGTAGAGTTGTGAGTAGTTTTGGAGTTTATTAGTGGATAGTTTAAAGTGTATTTTGAATCTGATAAACTTTACACTCTTAACTTTCCTACTACTCTACACTCTCAACTCTACACTTTTATTTAATTTTTAATTTTCTGTTTTTTATCGTGCCAAATATATACCATAATTTGATATTATTAGTTATCAAGCATTTAAAATTCCATCTTTAATATCAGTGTAAAAATAATAGACAGTTGATGTAAAACAAATAGACATTTTGTGTTAAATAACTTTAACTTTATTTTACTTGAATTATAGAATGTGATGTTGTAATTTTGCAAAAGCAAATAAACTAAATCTATGGAACATCCGATAATTTCAAATTTTAATTGTTTTATAATTTAAAATTGCTATATTTGCAAATTAGGAATACACTCCTAATTTGCAATTTAATATCTATATCTAGAGTTGGAAACGTATTTGTAGCATCTTCTATCGCATCTGAATTGGGAGTTGACTACAAAACAATACAGTCGTGGATGAGCATTTTAGAGACTTCATATACCGCATTCCTGCTTCAGCCATTTCATCGTAACATTAGAAAAAGACTTACAAAAACACCAAAGTTATATTTTTACGACATTGGTTTAGTATGTCATTTACTCGGCATTGAAAATGAGCAACATATTAAAAGTCACCCACTACGCGGTGCTATATTTGAGAATATGGTAGTATGTGAAATGTTAAAGAAAAGATACAATAAAGGTCTTAAAAGCAATCTGTATTTTTACAGAGATCAAACCGCTGAAGTCGATGTGATACAAGAAGAAGCCAACAAGATTAAAGCATTTGAAATAAAATCGGCAGAACGTTTTAACCAAGAATTTACTAAATCTCTGTCATACGTACAGAAATTACTCGGCGATGAAATATCTTCATCATACATAGTATATTCAGGTAATGAAGAAATGACTTTTAAAAATTTCACATTGATTAATTATCATAATATATAAATCATTCCTACGTCTTGAGACGTGTCAATGTTTATTTGTTTTTTGCAGGATACATTGACGCGTCTCTACCAAACATTCCTAATTCCAAACTCCTAATTCCTAATTAAATCGCCTCTACTGGGTTTTCGTTTGCTGCTTTCCATGAACGGAGCGAGACAGTCACTATAGTTATTATCGTTATAGTCAGGACTGCAACGACATAAACCCAGACGGACATCTCGGTGCGATAGGCGAACTGCTGCATCCATCTGTCGATAATGTAATAACTTATCGGGATGGCAACAGCAGAACATATAGCCACGATGTAGAGATATTTCTTGTTGAACATCTTGATGATGCCTGCCGACGACGCTCCGTGAATACGACGTATTCCTATCTCATGGCGCTTGTACTGAGTCTCAAACAACACCAAGCCAAAGACTCCGATGATGGAGATTAATATTGAAAGAACGGAAAACATCGTGACTAAAGTTGATAACTGTTCTTCTTTCTGATATTGTATTGCCAGCACATCATCGAAGAATTTCAGTTCGTACGACTCTGGATCTGCGAACCACATAACTTCATCAAGCAAACCTTTCATAAATTTGCTAATTTCATTAAAATCAGTACCTGCAGCCACTCTCAAATAAACGTGATTTGGATGACGCCATCCATATTGACCGAAGACGACAAACGCCCACGGATTTATTTCTTTATGTAAAGGTTGGAAATTAAAGTTTTCACAAATACCAACTACAGGACTTAACGCATCACCATGCGCATTTATCACAGATTCCGTATCAATTCCATATTTATCAGCAGCAGCTCTGTTGAAGATAAGCGCTCCTCCTTGTATTTTTTCATCAGAAGGCATGAAATCGCGACCTTCTTCTATCTTGATTCCCATCATCTGCAAGAAATTCCATGAGACAGGAAAAGCTCTGAAAATTATACTACCATCTTTATAGTCTCTAGTCCATGTCATGTGATCTTGATTAACTATACGGTCATCACCGTATGAGACATCAATAATATTCGGATTTTGCTTCAACATTTCAGTAATAGCATCACGATTTGCATAATCCAACTTTCCACCATTTCCTAAAAGACCCTGATGAACTTTGAAAGTATAAAGCATATCTGTGTCGAATCCCATTTCGTGTTTAAGCATATACTTATGTTGTCTTTGTATGAATAAAGTACATATTATCAAAGTAATTGAAATGACATATTGGATTCCTACCAATGAATAACGTAATATCTTTCCAGATTTCGTAGCATGAAACGAGCCTTTCAACACCAATGAAGGATTGAACTTAGTGATATAAAAGGCTGGATACAAACTCACTATAGCTGCAAATATCATCAAAAAGACAATCATCGAAAGTGCTAATTCCCAGTTTTCTCTTAATGAAACAGAGGTAGAAATATATTCCGACAATGGCGTATTTGCAAAAGCAAAGACGATTGTCATCGCACATAAAATCGACAATAATGTCAAGCCTAATGTCTCCAACAATATATTAAGACGCAACTTTGATGTCGGAGCTCCGAATACCTTGTAAGTGTTGATTGCTTTAATTCGTGTCGGTATCAAAGCGAAGAAGAAATTGATGAAGTTGATGAAAGAGATGACAAGGATAAGTACTGCTATCGCTATCAAACTATATGT
Source organism: Bacteroidales bacterium (assembly GCA_017381865.1). Lineage (GTDB taxonomy): Bacteria > Bacteroidota > Bacteroidia > Bacteroidales > F082 > Limimorpha. The sequence continues at coordinate 11,011 of JAFOBJ010000099.1, read as the reverse complement.
CGTACTGCGACTTCCTTTAAATCCTTCTAATGATGATGTGTTATCTAAATAAAGTTTCGACAAAGGATTTAGACGTACACATATATCATAAGATTCTCCTCTTTCTTTCCAATATTCAAGTTCTATGTCCCTCATTTTTTCTGCCACATCAGCAGGTGATATTCCTTCTTTCAATCTTACATAAAAAGATTTCCCCCAGTTGTTTTCATCATCATATCCGACATCACACAGCCAACCTTCATATTCTGATATTGTACTAGGTTTTGGCATATTTTTAAAGACACCTGCAATGGTACGAGTCGTATTCGTTGCAAGTCCACGACCTACAGTCAAGACATCACCGACCTTTAAGTCATATTTCTTTGCTACTTCTTCTGAGATAATGATATCATTTATCGTAACGAAATTTTCAAATCCGCCTTCAACAAATTCATAGGAAAACACCTCTAAAGCCTCACGTTGCGCATACGACAGCTTTATTCTCAGATTGTCTATCGTCTGATTTCGTTTTATGGAATGATCATACCAGATATATTCTTCTGGAAACGAAAAACTCATCGTTCCAGCTACTTCCAATTCGGGAACAGAGGCACAAATCTTATCTGGCAACTGCTGATTCCAATTGTGAGACCACGCACCCAAATTATCTTTTGAAGTGCGTTCCACTCTGTAAATGTTTTCCGAATTTGGTATCACCTTGTTAAACGACAGGTCGTGTTTCACCTGAACTAAAATAAGATATACCGAAGCGAAGGCTATCGCCATGCCTACTACATTCAACAATGACGATGTTGTATATCGGCGTAATAATGTGATGAAGTTTTTGATGTACATACCTTTTTTTAAGTTTAAAGTGTATAGTTGTGAGTAGTTTTGGAGTTTATTAGTGGATAGTTTAAAGTGTATTTTGAATCTGATAAACTTTACACTCTTAACTTTCCAACTACTCTACACTTTTATTTAATTTTTATTTTTCAATTATCCGTTTTCAATTCCTGAGACGTGTCAATGTTTGTTTATTTTTTGCAGGATACATTGACGCGTCTCTACAAACATTCCTAATTAATCACCAGCACTTCATTATCTCCGTAATTGTCGTACGATGATGTTATCACTTTCTCTCCTGGATTGAGGCCTTCAAGCACTTCGTAATATTGAGGGTTCTGGCGTCCGATGCGTATTTCGCGTTTGTAGGCTTTCTCACCGCTCTCGTCCACGACGTAAATCCATCTGCCGCCTGTCTTCTGGAAGAACGAACCTCTTGGTATTATCGCTGCTTCGGTAGGCTGTCCAAGTTGCAAATTTAAGTAATAAGTCTGACCTCTGCGTATGTTTTCGGGTAACTCATTACTGAAACGAAAGTCGGCTTTGAATTGTCCGTTACGCACTTCCGGATATACCTTCCTCAGCGTCATCTCGAACTTATTATCCTGACGTTCAAACGATGCTGTCAATCCTGTCGTCACTCTGTCGATATAATGTTCGTCTATCTGAGCTTGCACCTTATAAGCAGACAAGTCGTTAATCTGTCCGATGTTCATTCCTTGCGATAGCGACTGTCCGAGTACAGCGTCCAACATGCCTACTTCTCCGTCGATAGGAGCCTTGACTTTGAGGTTATCAACACGTTCGCGGATGAGTTTCATATTCAGTTCCATCGACTTCAGACTCTCTTCCATCTGCTGCACCTGAGAGCTACGATATAAAGAATCTTGCTTCTGACGTTCCAAGATAAGAGTACGTTTATTCACAGCGAGCTGATAATTCTCCTCCGACTGAAGATATTCTTCCTTAGCGATGAGGTCGTTTTCATAAAGCTCCTTGTTTTGTTCGTATGTTCTTCTCAGACGGCTAACCTCCAAGTCGAGCTGCAGTTTCTCCTGGCGTAAAGAGAGACGCTCCTGTTCCATAGAGATGAGCGTGTTACGCAAGATATTCTGTTTCTCGGCAAGGTCGGCCTCCGACTGCAATATCTGCATCGAGAGGGAGTTGTTAGACATCTCCAATATGACGTCGCCGCGTTTCACCTTGCTGCCTTCTTCATGGACGATACGCTCTACCACTCCCGACTCCAAGGGCGTGAGCTGCACCGTGGTGATAGGCTGCACCGTTCCCGTAAGGCGCACATAGTCATTAAACTCGCCTCGCTCCACGGCAGCTATCGTCATAGTAGCCGCATTGACTCTCAGCGTACTCTTGTTGTCACGCACAGCAAGCCACACTATAAATACCACCAATGCCGCAGCACCGAAATACGGCACGTTTTTCTTCTGAAACAATGCCTTCAATCCTTTTTTCTTTTCTAATTTGATGTCCATACTTTTTTATTAGTTTAAAGTTTAAGGTTTAAAGTTTAGAGTAGTTTTGAAGTTTATTAGTGGAGAGTTTGTAGTGTATTTATAATCTGATAAATTTTACACTTTCAACTCTTAACTTTCCAACTACTCTACTCTCTCAACTCTACACTTTTATTTAATTTTCAATTTTCATTTTCTGAGACGCAGCAGTTACATATTGTTTATTCTTTATGGTGTAATTGATACGTCTCTACGTCAATTTCTGAGACGCTTCATGTGTGTTTATTTTCATTGGAATCATTGACGCGTCTTTACCCTAATTAATTCAATTCCATTATAATATTCCACCATTTTATATTCTATAATGTATTGCAACTTCGAGCGCAGGCAGTCTGATTTAGCTTGTAATAATGTCGTTGATGCTGTCTGCAAATCTATTGCGGTGACGAGTCCTTTCTCGAATTTGGCAGCGATGCCGTCGTATGCAAGTTGTGCTGCCTCCACTTTCTTCTGTCCGAGAAGATACTGTTTTGCAAAGCCTTTCATCTGCTGATATGAAGTCGTCACTTCGCTTTCCACGGCATTACGTACCGCTATCTCGTCGAGTTCTGCATTACGCCATGCGTTACGAGCCTTATGCGTTGATGTCTTTATGCTTAATCCTGAAAATATTGGGATGGAAAGTCCCACCTGAATATACGAACCAACGTTGTTTCTCAGCTGGTTCAGGAAAGCATCGTAAGCCGCCTGGTTTTCCATATTGACGAAATAGCTGGTGTTATAACCGCCATAGAGATATAATGATGGGAAATAATTTCCTTTCATTCTTTTATATAAAATCTTGGCGTATTCTGTATTCAATTTTGAAGAAATGATTTTATCGTTGTTATTAAGAGCATGATTCACTACATCTTCCATAGGTGTAAGCATTGTTACAAATTCGATGTCGATATTTTCGTCTATATTCAATTCTTGATCTTGAGGAAAATTCATAATCTCACGAAGACGAATCTCGGCAAGTGCGAGATTGTTCTGCTGTTCGGTAAGAAGATAATCGTAATTAGCTTCCTGCGATTCCACTTCTGCCACATCGGCTGCGCTCTTACGACCAATCTCGTAAAGTTTCTTGGCTCCCTTGAGCATCTGACGCGACGACTCTAATTGCTGCTGAGCAATTTTCACAGTACCTATATAATATAATACGTCGATGTAAGCCTGCATAGTCTGCATCGCTATTTCATCGCGAGAGATTTGCAGTTCGTGTTTACCACGTTCGCGAGCCACCTTAGCAGCGCGCACAGTGTTGACGCCTTGCAATCCTGCGAACAAAGGCATGGAACCTGATATTCCGTAAGAATTGCTAAAAGTAGATACATTGGTATAACTGTTAGTCTCCGGGTCGATGGAACGTCCGAAGTTAGTTGCGCCAGAGACGCTAGCCGATAGCGAAGGAAAGAGAGATGCCACGGAAGAATTATAATCCTGTTTAGCGTCGTCGAGGGCGTTTATTTTCTTTCCTACAGAAGTAGAATGTTCCACGGCGTATGCCATGCAGTCGTTCATGTTCATCAATGACGACTGCGCAGCGAGACCGAGTGTCAAAAAATTAGACACTAATAAAATGAAAATCGTTCTTATGATACTTTGGCTTTTGGCTTTTTGCTTTTGAACTTTATTATAATCAACGTCCAACAAACTTGTTGTCTTGTTGTCATGTAGTCTTGTTGTCTTCATCCTCATTTCTTTAATCATTTACGTTTTTATAACGTGCCAAAGAAATGCCAAAATTAAGATTCGTTAATTATCAACGACTTAAAATTTCACTATTAAAATTTGGTGTAAAAAAAATAGACAGGGAGTGTAAAAAAAATGGATTTGAGGATTTGAGGATTTGAGGAACTGAGGAATTGAGAAACTGAGGATTTAAGGATTTGAGGATTTGTAGGGACGTGATTTATCGCGTCCTAAATCAGAGGTTGAGCCCTGAAAGGGCGAGACAAATATAGGATAAGGCAACGCCTTATTAGTTAGGAGTTTGATATGGTAGAGACGCGTCAATGTTACCTAAAAAATAAACACACATTGACACGTCTGATTTATTAGGAATTATTGTTTTGTGTGTGCACCTTGGAATTAGTAGCCCCCAATGCGTTAGGGATTGGAGCGGCATCCTTTTGGAGCGAAGCGGAAAAAGATATAGCGAAAAGCCCGACGGCGGAGCCGGAACGCCCTGAAACAATTCATAATTCATAATGCATAATGCATAATTGAATGTTAGTTGTCAGTGTCAGAGTTCAAAGTTCAACAGTCTTAGTTCTTGGTTCAAAATTTTCATATTTTTTCCATTGTTTTTTCAATAATTTTATTTTAAATTTGCGACACAAGTTTTAGACACATTCAATGTGTTTCTACAATACAAACTACACGCACTAAAACAACTTTAAACTTTAATCCTTAATCCTTAAACAATTAACAATTAACTATAAACATTACAAATATCATGGAAATTTGGCATTATTGGGTTATTGCGGCCCTAGTATTCTTCATCATCGAAATCTGCACCAGCGGTTTCGCAATCGCATGTCTGTCTATCGGTTGTCTATTCTCAGCCGTAGGTTCAGCATTTGAATTATCCACAGCATGGCAGGTCGGATTGTTTGCAATAGGAACGTTCCTCGCATTCATCTTCGTTCGTCCTTTAGTGTTAAAACTCATGGAAAAAAAAGCCAACAAGAGCGTAACGACCAACATGGACAATCTCATCGGCCGCAAGGCTGTGGTCACAGAAAAAATCGAGAAAGACGGATACGGACGCGTCAAGATCGACGGCGACGACTGGAAAGCACGCATGGAAGACGACAGCGAAGCTGAAGTCGGCGAAAAAGTCACTATTTTAGCAAACGAAAGTATCATATTAACAGTTAAAAAATAAACATTATGGGCTCATTAATTATCTTCGGAATCATAGCATTTATCGTAATAATATTTGCTTTGAATGGATTGAAAGTCGTTCCACAATCAGAGACAAAAGTCATTGAACGACTCGGTAAGTTTCACGGCGTACTTCCTGCAGGCTTGAACATCATCTGGCCTATCATCGACCGCCCTAAAGCTATAGCAGTCAGAGACCAAAGAGGCAGGTCATACATGACAAGCAGCATTGACCTCAGAGAGCAAGTCTATGACTTCCCAAAACAAAACGTTATCACAAAGGACAACGTAACCACAGAAATCAACGCGCTTTTATATTTCCAAATCGTTGACCCAATCAAATCCGTTTACGAAATCGAAAACCTTCCTGTCGCTATCGAAAAACTCACACAGACCACACTTCGTAACGTCATCGGCGAGTTGGAGTTAGACGAGACATTGACATCACGCGACACTATCAACGCTAAGCTTCGCGCTGTATTGGACGACGCTACAAACAAATGGGGCGTCAAGGTGAACCGCGTTGAGTTACAAGACATCACACCTCCTGAGTCAGTACGCATCGCCATGGAAAAACAAATGCAGGCAGAACGTAACAGACGTGCTGAAATCTTGAAAGCGGAAGGTGAAAAAACATCAGCGATTTTGAAGTCAGAAGGTGAAAAGACATCACAAATCAACAACGCTGAGGCAGAAAAAGCAGCAGTACTTCTCAAGGCAGAAGGCGAAGCAAAAGCTAAGATTTTACAAGCAGAAGCTGAGTCACAAGCAATTGCAATGATAGCTGAAGCAATCAAGAACACCAAGACCGACCCTGCGTCATATCTCTTGGCAACAAAATACATCCAGACATTAGAACAAATGGTCAGCGGCAAAGACAACAAGACCATCTACATGCCATACGAAGCATCTAATATGCTCGCTTCATTAGGATCTATAAAAGACATATTTAATAAATAATGACAGTCTATGAGTCGATTAGTCTATAAGTCTATGAGTTTTAAAGCGCTTATTGACTTATCGACTTATTGACTTATTGACTTATTGACTTTAAAAAATGCAACTCACAGAAAGACAACAGAAAGTAGTAGATAAATTAAACGAGTTGGAGATACCTTTCGACATTCACTTCCACCCTCCTATTCCAACGATTGAAGAGGCTCTCAACTACTGGAAAGAATTCGACTCTACACATTGTAAAAACTTGTTTTTCAGAAACCATAAAGGAAACCGTCATTATCTCGTAATCTTTGACTGCATGAAGCAGCTCGCCATCCATGAACTAGAACAAAGACTGAAACAAGGCAAGCTGAGTTTCGCTTCAGAAGCACGCATGGATAAATATTTAGGACTGAAGCCAGGCAGCGTCTCGCCATTTGGAATCATTAACGACGAAGAACATCACGTTTATCTTTACATCGACAAGAATCTCCTTAAATCAGAGCGACTTAGCTTCCATCCAAACGACAATACCGCTACATGCGTCATCAGCAAAGACGACCTGATTAAATTCTTGGACACGATGGGTAACGGATACGAATTCATTGACTTATACGAAGAATAATTTTTTTTGAATAATGGATTGTTTCTTTGCCTAAAAAAACGTACCTTTGCACACGTTATCGAAAAGGCATAAAAAAGCACTTTTCTATTGTATCACGAATTATATTTTTATGGATTATTCCCGATGTATAAAACCTTGCGTTGAATCAGAAATTGGTAAATTAAACTGCGTATTATTACACGCTCCAGGTCCGGAAATCGAACACATGACACCGGAAAACGCACATAAGTTTCTGTTCAGCGACATGTTAAACCAACGCGAAGCTTATAACGACTACAAAGATTTTCAAGGCACTTTAAGAAAAGTCACTAACGTCCTTACTGTTAGAGAACTCCTTGAAGACATCCTCAAAAACCAAGAATTGAAACACGAACTCGTAGAGAAAATCTGCAAGAGAGAAAATGTAGAGTTCCTCAAAGACGAGTTGAACAAATTATCAAACATCGACTTAGCAAAAGCATTCATTGAAGGTCTCGAAAACGACAACTTCAAAGAAAGATATATATTGCCACCTGCACCAAACTTCTTCTTCATGAGAGATGCGTCATTCACCATGTACGACAACATCATGATTAGCAAGATGGCAACGACAGTTCGCGACAGAGAAAGCATCCTCCTTCAAGCTATCTATAACAACTCCCCTATCTTCGACGTAAAGACCGTCAATCCAGTCGAGCAATACGCTCCAAACGGAATCGGAAGAGTTGAAGGCGGCGACGTCTTGATGGCACGTCACGACATCATCTTGAGCGGCTGCGGCGCAAGAACAAGCGTTGAAGGCATCGCTGCGATGGTCGAACATCTCAAGACAAAAGGCGACCACAGACATCTCATCGCACAAGAATTACCATTAGAGCCAGAGTCATTCATCCACCTCGACATGGTATTCACATTGTTAGATGTCAACAAATGTATGGTATTCAAGCCAGTCATCCTCAATCCAAAATACAAGACCGTTCATTACGAGATATTCGAAAATGGCGAAGTCAAGGTTTATGAAGAAGAAAACCTCATCGTGGCATTGAGAAAACTCGGCATGGACTTAGAGCCTATCTTCTGTGGCGGCGACGACGAATACAATATGCTCCGCGAACAATGGCACAGCGGTTCCAACTTCTTCACCTTCGCTCCTGGCAAGATTTTAGGTTACGAAAGAAACTACAACACAATAGAAAACCTCCACAGACACGGTTTTGAAGTATTGACAGCTGCTGACGTAGCATCAGGCAAAGTCAGCGTTGAGGATTACAAGAACTGCGTTGTTGCGTTCAAGGGCAACGAGCTCTCACGCGGTGGCGGCGGCGCACGCTGCATGACAATGCCATTGCATAGAGATGCAGTTGCTTGGTAAGACTACAAGACTACAGGACAACAAGACAACAAGATATAGGAGACGTCATTGAAGGATGGCGTCTTTTTTTTTGTCAACAGACATCTTCGTACTTCATCATTTTTTGTATATTTTTTCCAATTTATCTATGTGAGCATCTAATAATTGACTTAAATCTTCAACACTCATATATCCACTTTTTTGAATAGATTCACTCAATATAGTTTTCACCTCACCGTCTTCAACAAATACCCTACTACCATTTGTTCATAGCCAATTTAAACTCTTTCTCGTGTTTTTTAAACAGATTGTAAAACAATTTCATATTTGGCAGATCGCAGAAACGAGACACCGTTGCTGGATTTCCGTCGAGATCGTATATCTTGGCATTTTCAAGAGCGAGCAAGAATGGAGAATGCGTCGCAATTATAAACTGACAACCAAAATAACGAGCTGATTCCTCTATATATTGAGCTAGTTTCATCTGCAATTCGCACGATAGACTATTTTCAGGTTCGTCGAGAATATACAGTCTGTCGGGCACTATGCTTTCAATAAATTTCATAAATCCTGTCTCGCCATTGGAAAAAGACGCCATCCGCTCTCCTATCTTCTCTTTGAGGTATTGAGAAGGACTCATCATCTTCGCACGTCTTATTTCTTCCAGTTTATCAAGACCTTCGCCTGTCTCAAAATTAAAATGACGAGGCATATTTATTGGTTTTTTAAGTTCAAAATAGTCATCCAGCGTAGCTTCTGTCCTCTTGCGTATCGACTCGTTCTTTTTACGATTGTCGAGCATATATCTGAAGATATCATCACTACTCATAAAGGTAGCTATATCTTTAAGTTCTTCCAAATCATCCAATTCACCTTCTTCATAGTCACACATCTCAACATATTCATTCTGAAGGTCACCCTTGTTATATGCCGAAGCTCGCGGCAATTGCAATTTATTAGCAATAACATTCAATGCTGTCGATTTACCGGATCCATTGCCACCATAAAGTACCGTTATCTCAGAAAAGTCCAATGATTGCAAACCTTTCAACCACAATACACCAAAAGGATAATTGGATTGCGTAGCATACTTATTTTCGGCATAATAACCGACCAAGAAATCATCCTCCATTTCTGGACTCGGGAACTGAAAACTCTCCAAATATATCATGTCTATTTTTTTACACAAAATTATAAAATCAGATTATCTAATAGAATGTCTTTTTGGTTCTTTTATTCAACAGACAACAGACTTTGGGTATGCGATTTTCTCTCGCAGAGGCGCAAAGTATCGCAGAGATTTCATGTTATTTCTTTGCGTTGCTTTGCGCCTTTGCGAGAGATTTTTTAATCAATGCTCACTCATTTCATTTCATTGAAATATTCCCAGATGAATACCATCGCGAGGCTGCAAGACACATATCATTTTTTATTATTCATTATGATGGATTTTCTGATATCCGTTGAGTAATTTCTTCTTAAAGTCTTCATTCATTTTCAGCGTGTCTGCTGGAAAGCATTGAACTATCGCAGGATGACTATGACATTCCATATATCCTTCATCACCGTCGAGAGTAACAAAACTGTCATCAGTATAATCCAATAACAATCTTCTATTACCTGCCAGTATTCGTTTTTCAAATTCCATTCTGTCAATAGGCAACGAGCAAACAATCTCAAGAGTAACGCAGTCGCCCCTAAACACTTCCACTAAATCGCCAGAACGAAACTGCAATTCGTCTTCGTCCCTACCCTTGAACATCTCCAAAACTCCGTTTGTATCTTCAATTCCAGATGCCGCGCTCTCCGCAAACAATTTACCATCGCGAGTATAAGAACGTATGCGCTGAGACTGCGAATGATAGCAATGAACACCAAGCGGCACCTCGCAAACAAAAAAGCAGTATCGGTTTTCTGATTTTTCATTTGCCAATTCCTCTATCTTTTTTTCCGCTTCCTCCAAAGTGTGAAAAATAATCTCTTCACTATGATACACGTCGAACACAGGGTATGACGCTTCATCAATATCATAAATCACATACCCATCTAATCGATAGATAACATCTTCGTATGGAATATAACTACCATTTTTCATATTACATCATTTTTAGTTAATATACTCTGTCCATAATTTTAATTACTTATATATAACAAAAGTGTTACAAAAATTCAGTGATTATATATACCTTTTGTAAAAATGTCAAAAAAAATTGGACAATGATTTTTTTGCTCACTTCTCAATGCTCACAGCTCACAACCACATAAAAAGATTCAATCATTAAAGATGTTGTTTCCTAAAAATATTTCGCCAGCTTTATCTCTCATAAAACGAGTGCATACAACCTGTGGTTTCGGGTTCGCATAACATCCTATGAATTTAAAACGTGTGACTTTGGCTGGTATCCCAGAATATTCATGCGTGTTTTTATGTAAATCAGTAAAATACGTCTCGGCATAATCGTTAAATTTCATTTTATCACTAAAAACTGAAATGTGTTTGCCGTATTTATAGTATGTTGGTTTCTTTCCAGGTTCATGATATAAAAATGAATCCTGATTGAATTTTTTAGATAATTCAACACCGAAATTAAATAAATCATCCAACTTATTAGGATTTCCCTTTTTATCATAATTAAATATCATAAAGCTTTTCTCATATACGACAGTCTCATTTTCTTCACCTTTATTTTCGATAAAACCACCATATACTGGCATATATGACCATGGCGATTTCTTAAGGATGGTTATGAGTTTCCTTACACAATCATCCTCGTCATTACAGAGACTGACTATTATATAACCGTTTTCAGAATGCTTATCTAATAGTTGATACAAGGCCTCATTAAACGGTTCTAATTTACGATCTTCATATACAAACGGCGTATATAC
>JAFOBJ010000098.1 GCA_017381865.1 Bacteroidales bacterium | reverse complement strand
ATGTCTTATCCTCGGCTCAGGTCCTGCAGGATACACAACAGCGATTTATACATGTCGTGCTGACCTCAAAACTGTCATCTACGAAGGTCCTATCACAGGCGGTCAGTTGATGCAGACAACAGAAATCGAGAACTTCCCTGGCTACCCACAAGGCGTACACGGCGGTCAAATGATGCAAGACATCCGTCAACAAGCTGAACGTTTCGGCGTTGAGTTCCGCATGGGTTCTATTGTTGAAGTCGACACAACATCACGTCCTTTCAGAGTAAAATCAGACATGGGCGATGAGTTGTTAGCAGACACTATCGTTGTTGCAACAGGCGCATCAGCACGTTGGTTAGGCGTTAAAGGCGAAGACCAATTCAAAGGCGGCGGCGTTTCAGCATGCGCTACATGCGACGGTTTCTTCTTCAAAGGCAAAGACGTTGCTGTTGTTGGTGGCGGCGACACAGCTTGCGAAGACGCAACATACCTCTCACACCTCTGCAACAAAGTTTATTTGATTGTACGTCGTGACGTTCTCCGCGCTTCTAAAGCAATGCAACACAGAGTTCTCAACACTCCTAACATCGAAGTCCTTTGGAACACACAAACAAAAGAATTATTCGGCGAATCAGAAGGCTTCATGGCAACATTACAAGGCGCAGTTGTCGTCAATAGCGTAACAAACGAAGAACGCACTCTCAACATCGACGGTTTCTTCGAAGCAATCGGCAACACACCTAACACAGCTATCTTTAGAGATAAACTCGAAATGGACGAAGCTGGTTATATCATCACAAAACCTAAATCAACAGCAACAAGCGTTCCTGGCATCTTCGCAGCAGGCGACTGCCAAGACAGATTGTTCCGTCAAGCTATCATCGCTGCTGGTTCAGGCGCAACAGCTGGTATGGAAGTTGAAAGATTCCTTATGGAAAATGCATGATAATAGGACTAAAGCTTTTGAACTAAGGCTTTTGAACCACATAAAAGAAAATCGTCTCTGAATTCAGAGACGATTTTTTATTTCGTAGTCTAAGCTCAAGGCTCACAGCCCATAGCTCAATGCTTATTCAATAATAGTCAACTCATTGATAATATTTTGAGCTTTACCGACTTTCTCGATGCACCATAAGAGGTAACGAGCATCCATACAGATTGTGCGTTGTACCTTTTGTTCGAATGAGAGGTCGCCGCTCATTGCTTCCCAGTTGCCGTCGAAAGCGAGGCCGATGAGTTCGCCTTTGCCGTTGATGACAGGGCTGCCTGAGTTACCGCCAGTGATGTCGTTTGTTGTGATGAAGTTAACGATTAATTGACCGTTTTCGTCAGCATAACGACCGTAGTCTCTTGCTTCATATAAATCTCTAACGTCTTGTGGAATGTCGAATTCCCAGTTGTTTGGTTTATATTTTGCCATCACGCCGTCCATTGTTGTGACGTAGTTGTAGTTGACAGCATCAGCACCTTTGTAAGGTTCAACGCTACCGTAAGTGAGTCGCATTGTGAAGTTAGCGTCTGGGTAGAAATTACGTTCTGTCTGCATTTCCATCAAGCCTTTAATGTAAAGACGTTCAGCTTCATCGCCTGAGTTAGCAGCTTCTAAATACATAGGAATGATGACGTTATTATAAACATCGATGATATTCATTGTCAAAGCGTAGATTGGGTCTTTGTCTAACTTTTTAGGTTTAGCGAGCCAGTTTTCAACTTTTTCTTGGCTTACGAAAACTGATTTTTCAAAAGCTTCAATAACCCATGCTGTGAAGTCGCCGTTGTTTTTGTCGCCGATTTCAGTAATCATTGAAGGAACGTATCTGTCGATGTCTTTGTAGATGAGGTTCAACAAAGCGATAGTCACGTCTTTATCCAAAGCCATGTCATAATCTTTGAAGAAAGGTTGAACTGTTGCTCTTAATGCTTCAGCTGTTTTAGCAACATCTTCTTTAGAAGCCTTGTTGTTCAACATATCATTGATTGACTTGAATCTGCGTGAGAAAGAGATAGCTTCGCCGCCATTCCAGCCAGCTTCACGGAGATAAATCATTGGTTTCTGGATGTCGTCCATAACGTCCCATTTAGCGTCAACGTCTTCGAAGATTGAGCCGTATTCTGCTTTACGATTTTCGTCAGCGTTAACCCAAGCTCTGAATTCTTCTTCTTGAGCGTAACGTCTGTCATACACGCGGTTACGTTGTAATTGTTTCACCTGACCGATGAAATATTTCCAGTAGTTAGAAACGCTAGCTTGTTTTGAAGCATATTTGATGAACACTTCTTGGTCAGCGTCCATGTGTTTGCGATATTCGTTGAGTTTTGTTGTGCGGCAGTCGATGATAGCAGGACCTTCTTCATTGATAATGTTGCTGATAGTGCGGCTTGTTGAATAACGGTCGGTGCTGCCAGGATAACCCATAATCATTGCGTAGTCGCCTTGTTCTACACCTTTAATATTAATAGGTAAATAATGTTTAGATTTCATTGGGACGTTTTCTTCGCTGTAAGCTGCTGGTTTGCCGTCAGGTGAAGTATATACTCTGAAGATACAGAAGTCGCCTTTGTGACGAGGCCATGTCCAGTTGTCTGTGTCAGCGCCGTATTTGCCGATTCCCCAAGGAGGACAAGCTGTGAGACGGACATCACGATATACATCATATTCAAACATAATGTATTGGTTGCCATTATAGAAAGGAACGATGTCGATTCTTACGTCGCGGTCGCCTTTACGTTCTTCTTTTAATTTTGCAATATTTTCGCTGATAATTTCTTCGCGTGTTTCTTTTGTTGTGACGCCTTTAAGAACAGCTACTGTAACGTCTTCAACGTTAGCAAGGAATGAAACATAAAGACCTTCGCATGAAAGTTCTTCTTTCAAATCCAAAGCCCAGAAACCGTCTGTGAGGTAGTCGTGTTCTACTGATGCGAGAGCTTGAACGTAGCCAAGACCGCAGTGATGGTTAGTGAGTAACAATCCGTTAGGAGAGATGAGTTCTCCTGTACAGCCGTTAGCGAATTGAACGATAGCGTCTTTAACGCTTGGCTGGTTGAGGTTGAAAATCTGTTCTGCTGTGAGTTGGCAACCGAGTTGTTGCATCTCATAGAGACTTTGATTGCTTAAACTGTAAGGTAACCACATACCTTCGTCAGCTTTTAACTGTGTGCTGAATACAGCTAAAAACATAAAAATGCTTAATAAATACTTTTTCATAGCTAAATTTATTGATTATAAATAATTTACGATTTAACTTTGGTTTTGCAAATATACGACAAAAAACATAAAATTTCTGTATGTATTCTTTTAAAAAAATATATATTTTTGTCATTAAAATAAATCTTAATAAAAATTAACAATAATGGGCGGATTTTTCGGAGTAGTATCAAAGAGAACTTGTATCTCAGATCTTTTTTATGGTACTGACTATCATTCACATCTTGGCACAAAACGTGCAGGTTTAGCAACAGTTGATAACAACAAATTCTATCGTTCGATTCACAACATCGAAGGTGCGTATTTCAGAACAAAATTCGATTCTGACCTCGCAAAGTTCCATGGTAATATGGGTATTGGCGTAATCAGCGATACAGATGCGCAACCTATTATTGTTAATTCTCACCTCGGTCGATTCGCTATCGTTACTGTAGCACGAATCAATAATTTGAAAGAACTTGAAAAAGAATGTCTCGACAACAAACAGCATTTCGCTGAATTGAGCGGCGGCGACACAAATCCTACCGAATTGGTTGCGCTTCTCATTACACAAGGCAAAGACTTCGTCGACGGCATTCAAAATGTCTTCAACAAAATCAAAGGTTCTTGCTCAATGTTGATTCTCACCCCAGAAGGAATCATAGCAGCCCGCGACCGCTACGGACGTACTCCTATCGTAATAGGTAAAGACGCTGACGGCTTCGCTCTTGCTACAGAAAGCCATAGCTACGTCAATATGGATTATAAAACAGACAGATGGATTGGTCCAGGCGAAATAGTAAAGGTAACTCCAGATGGTTATACACAGCTTCTCGCTCCTAATAAAAAATGCCAGATGTGTTCATTCATGTGGATTTATTACGGTTATCCAGCAGCAGCTTACGACGACATCTTCGTTGAAAATATGAGATATAATGGCGGCTACGCAATGGGTAAAATCGACGATGTTGATGTCGATTATGTAGCTCCAATTCCAGACTCAGGCATCGGAATGGCAATCGGTTATTCTAACGGAAAGCAGATTCCTTATGTACGCAGCGTGGTGAAATATACTCCAACATGGTCACGCAGTTTCATGCCTGTAACTCAAGAAGAAAGAGAACATGTAGCCAAGATGAAACTCATCACAAACGCCTCATTGTTAAAAGACAAGAAAGTAGTTTTCTGCGACGACTCTATCGTGCGCGGAACACAGCTTCGCGATAACGTCAAGATGTTATACGAATGCGGTGCAAAAGAAGTTCACATCAGAATCAGCTGCCCTCCATTGTTATACGGCTGTCCTTTCCTCAACTTCTCTAACTCAAAGACAGACATGGAGTTGATTACACGCCGTTGCATTAAAGAATTGGAAGGAGATGCTTACAAAAACTTAGAATATTACAGCGACCATACAACAAAACAATATGCAAATCTCGTTGAGATGTTAAGAAAACATATCGGTGTCGACTCATTGAAGTTCAACACCATCGACATCATCCGCGATGCTATCGGCGTCTCAAAAGACGAAATCTGCATGCACTGCTTCGATGGTTCAAGCTACGGGGAAAAATAATTGATAATTCATAATGCATATTTGTAATTATGAATTATGCATTATGAATTATGAATTAATTCGGGGTGTGGTGCAGTCGGCTAGCATTCTTGCATGGGGTGCAAGCGGTCGCCCGTTCGAGTCGGGCCACTCCGACGATTTTTAAGACACCGAGTCACTAAGGAAATAAAATCTTGGAAACTCGGTGTCTTGGCGTTTAATATCTGTCGTACCTTCGGCACTCTGATTATGGTATAATCTTTATATCGCAGGGGTTCCGTGCTTCGCACTTCACCGCCTGCCTGGGGACTGTCGTTCCTTCGGAACTTCTATAGTATCCTATTATTTTTATTGCAGGCAGGTGATGAAGCACGCAGTGAGTAATCCCTGCAAACATGAACCAAGTGGAATCAAAGTCCTGAAAGGACGACAGATTTGTTGAAAAAATCTTCAGTTTTTTGTCATTAGACTTTTGCCTTTTACTATCTTTGTAGAAATATTAATTCATCAGCCTCAGCTCATAGCTCAAGGCTCATAGCAACATTAAATTATGACAAAGACATTACAATCGAAACTTGTTGAGAAAAAGTATCTCTTGACATTCATTTTAATAACATCGTTATTTGCTTTATGGGGTTTTGCCAACGACATCACCAATCCTATGGTCGCTGCGTTTCAGACGGTTATGGAGTTGTCCGCCGCAAAGGCCTCCTTGGTACAATTCGCCTTCTATGGCGGCTATGCCACAATGGCGATACCAGCAGCTCTTTTCGCCCGACGTTACAGCTATAAAAAAGGTATCTTGCTCGGACTCATCCTCTACGCCATCGGAGCGTTTATGTTTATCCCAGCTGCTAACCGTCAGGAATTCGGCTTCTTCTGCGTCTCATTATACGTCCTCACATTCGGACTCGCTTTCCTCGAAACAACAGCAAATCCTTACATATTATCATTAGGCAGCAAAGAAACATCGACACGTCGCCTCAACCTGGCTCAGGCGTTTAACCCAATCGGTTCTCTCATGGGTATGTTCGTTGCTTCTCGCATCGTGCTAGCCAAACTCGAATCCGATACTGCCGCAGTGCGCGAAGTGGGATTCTCTAACCTTGACGAGGCTGCTAAGCTCGCAATACGCGAACACGACCTCGATATCATCCGTAATCCTTATGTCGCTCTTGGTTGCGTGGTGTTGTTCGTCTTCGTCATCATCGCGATATTCGTGAAAAATCAAAATAATGAAACAAAGGAAAATACAAATAACAAAGGCACTTTAAAACGTCTTTTCTCTAATAAAGTCTATCGTGAAGGCGTTATCACTCAGTTGTTCTATGTGGCTGCTCAAATCATGACATGGACTTTCATCATTCAATATGCTGACCGTCTCGGAATCGACAAGGCTACAGCGCAGCTTTATAATATCATCGCGATGGGAATGTTCTTATGCGGCCGTTTCATCAGCACTTTCTTGATGAAATATGTCAACTCTCGTAAGTTGTTGATGTTCTTCGCTATCGGTGCGATGCTCGCTTCTGCAGGAACAATATTGATTGATGGCGTTATGGGACTTTATTGCTTGATGGCGATTTCAGTCTTTATGTCGCTTATGTTCCCAACTATTTACGGCATCGCTTTGGAAAATGTTAGCTTGGAAGACAGCTCATTAGGCGCAGCATTTTTGGTTATGGCTATCGTCGGCGGCGCGTTGATGCCACCGCTTCAAGGCATGATTATCGACCTCGGAACAGTGGGAAGTCTTCCAGCAGTGAACTTCTCGTTCATACTTCCATTCATCTGCTTCGTCGTGATTTTCATCTACGGATTGAGAACGAGCCGTATTATTAAGAACTAAGGCTGTTGAGCTAAGGCTTTTGAACCTTTGGAAATAAAAAAGACATCGCCAAAAAATGACGATGTCTTTTCTTTTTATGAATATTAAATTAGAACATATAGAGAATATCTTCAAGGTATTCTTCTAAGTCTTCTGAATCGATTGATTCTTCTTCAAGCACATTTCCTTTTTTGTCGATGAGCAAGAGTTTCTTGTCTTTGACGACGTAAGCTGTGCCGTCGATGAAGCTTTCAGCGTAGTCATATTCAAATGGGAGAACTTCTTCGCCTTTAGTGTTGATGAAACCGCATTTTGCTTTTAAGTCGTTGCCTTTAGCAGCAGGCATAAGTCCTTCTTCAAATGTTTCTTCAAGTAATACCATATCCTTTTCTGGAATGAAAACGACTTCGCCTTTAGTGTCGATGACGAATTCTTTGTCGTTTTTGCCTACGATAGCAACGCCGTCGCTGAATGAGTATGCGTGACCGTAAGTTGGAGCGATGACGACTTCACCTTTTGTATTGATGTAACCCCATACGTCTTTGTTTTCATTTTCAACATTTACAGCTGCCAATCCTTCGCTGAAAGATTGCATCTTAGCGTAAGTATTGAAGTCAACGACGATTTCACCTTTTTTGTTGATGAAAGCATATTCGTTAATCCATGATTTCTTTTCATTGCCTCTTATAACTAAAGCAAGGCCATCATTGAAGTGTCCTGCATCTTTGTATTGAGGTTCAACTGCTACCTTGCCTGTTTTGTCAAGGAAACCATACCAATATTTGTAGTTTTCGTCTTTTGTGTAGAATAAGAACATTCCATCAGAGCAATCGTAGATACGTTCGTGTGTACAAGGAATGATTTCTTTACCTTTCATGTCGATAACGCCATACTTGCCGTCACTTTTAACGATGCAAGTTCCTTCTGAGAAGAAGTCGCTTACATGGTCATAGGTGCTGATGACTTTAGCATAAGTTTTCTTTGATAATACTTCTTCAATAGCTCCATTTTCATCGGCGCCGCATGAAGTCATGAATGTTGCTGCGAAGATTGCAACCAAGATAAAGTAAAAATTTTTGCGCATAATGTTAATGTATTAAGTTAAACATGGCGCAAAAATATGTATTAAATAAATCCAAAAAATTGTCTTTTCTTGTCTTTTGCACTGGACAACAAGGTGTTGCCTAATTAATTGTATTCGCCACAATCTCCGCAATGTCTCTCACCTTGACTGGCGCCAATCTCGCAAAGGTCTTCAGACATAAAGGACAGGCTGTCACGATTTCGTCAGGATTGTTATGCATCAAATCTTTAATAGAATTCTTCGTGATTTCGTCACGCTCTTCTAATGTCATGGTCAGACTTCCGATGCTGCCTCCGCAACAGACTGCCATGTCTTTGTCGGATTTGCCTGGTGTCAGCAAACCAATATTGTCGATGATGTTACGCGGCTCGTCGTAAATGTCAAAGGCGCGTCCCAACTCGCAAGGGTCGTGATAGACATAACGTTTGTCGTCTCTGTCGATTTCTAACTTGTCGTTTTCAATAAGTTCGTTGATGTATTGAGTGTGGTGTAAAATCTCGATGCCTTCAAGATTATATTCTTCTTTGAAAACCTTATAACAAATAGGGCAGGAGAGAATTAATCTCTTCGCTCCGGAGTTCTTTATCAATTCAGTGTTTTTATCTATCAATGCCTTAGCTTCATTTACCTTGCCAGTTAACATCATAGGACGACCGCAGCAGATGCTTCCTTCTGCATCGAGGAATTCATAATTTTCTTTTGCAATTTCAAATATCTTCTTCATCGAACGTGTTATCGTCGGAGTGAGATGCGACATGCAGCCGGCGAAGTATAGAGTTGCTGAGTTGCTGAGTTGTTGAGTTGCTGAGTTGCTGAGTTGCTGAGTTTCTGGGCTATGAGCTTTATCTTGTGGTCTTGTGGTCTTGTAGTCTTGTTGACTTTTTAAATACTCGAAATCCGATTTAATTTTGTAATAGGTCTTGTTTCGTTGAGCGATTTTGATATCCAATGACTCGATGCCGAGTGGACATACTTCGATGCATTTTCCGCACATCAGACATTTCTCGGTCATGGCTTTGACGTCTCTTCTTCTTTTTCCTTTCCTGATGTTACGAATGAAATAAACTGCCGTGTTTTTGTAGTTGTCTTTCACCTCGCTCATTGGGCATACGTCGATGCACATTCCGCAGCTTGGACATGAATATATCTCCGCTAAGGCGTAGCCCTTACGAGGTTCTGTCGTCTTCAATCCTGCGTTGCGAAGTAAAATCAAAAGAGCCTCCGCTGGTATGTGCATATATCGTGAGAATGGCAATAATGTCATAAAGATTGCTAAGTCGATGGAATATAACCACCAGAAAATCATGCTTAATGTCTCGTTATAATTGCCTCCGAATAATAATTCAAATCCGAGATATTTTGTGAAAAACGAACCGCCTGCGATATTAGCCATTGATGATTCTGCCAAGAAACGTAATGGGAAAATAGTCCATAACGACAATCTTACCAAGTCTTCTTTGATGCCGAATTTGGTGACTCGTTTCAATCCTACTTTTCTCGGTTTTTTCTTCTTTACCACGGCAATGAAGATACCGCTTATTATCATCAATAAGAAGAAATCCATCAGGAAACTGAATATCTGTGCTTTGAGGCTTAAGTCTTCAATTGCGAAGTAACGGAAGAAAATTGGTAGATATAAATTTGACATCAATTTTGGCATGAAAGGAACTTCCAATCCTCTCAAAGGTGAAAAAGCTATGCTTTCAAAATGCCCGACGATGATAATCATGAACCAGCCTAAAGCGATGGACATGTGCATATAACCGAGGAGCGGTTTGCGTTTCCATATTTTTGTGTGAAGAAGGCAGTCGTTGACGAGGTCTCTGAAGTTTTTCAATGCCGACTTAGGATAGATGAGCGAACGTAAAAACTTGCGTCGGTCTTCCTTAGGTAATTGAAAAACAATGCGTATCATGCCGATGATGCAGTACAAAAGCACGAATGTCATGCTTATAACGAAAGGCAATACGAATGGGTCGAATAGTGGTCTCATATATTTTGTTCGTTATAAATTCTTGTTATTGAAAGTAATATGTTTCTAGTGTTGATGCCGCGGCTGCATACTAACATGCATTTCCCGCACATCATGCATTTCTTGACTTTCTCGACGGCTTCTTTTTCCTTGCCGCGTTGCAACATCAAGATTATCTGTCGAAAACTGACGTCGGTGAACTTGCCCGCTGTGCAAGTCGCTGTGCATAATCCACAAGCCATGCAAGTCTTGATGTCTGGATTCAAGGCTTCTAATTTGTTAAATAATTTTAAGTCGACATCATCCATCTTGATGTGCGAACTCTTTGATATGCTGAAACCGAAATCGATCATAATTTACAATTTTAATTGCAATGAGCTTTGGGCAATGAGCAGTGAACTTTTATTCTTAGTTAAAAAAGCTCAAAACTCATAGCTCACAGCTCAATGCTTAAATATTTAAAAACCTCAATGGCGGCAGAGCGTGCTTCTGCCAATGTTTCTGGCAATGTCTTTGGCGAAGTGCAAGCTCCTGCCACAAAAACGCCTCTTTCTTTTGTGAGGTTCAATCCAGTGAAGATGTCGCGACTTTCGATAAATCCGTCGCTGTTGCTCTTGATGTTGAGCATGTTCTGAATTCTTTCAACGCCTTCGGCTTTTTCCATGCCGCACATCAGCACCAATAAATCCAAAGTCATCTTCATCGGCGTTCCGAGCAATGTGTCTTCAGCTTTGATGACTAACTTTCCTTCAATGTTTTCTGAAACCTCACATACGCGACCTCTTACACATTTGATGTCGAAGTCTTTCTGCGCCTTGAGATAAAGGTCCTCGTAGCCTTTGCCGAACATGCGTAAGTCCATGTAAAAACAATAGACGTCGGCATCAGGGAATTCGTCTTTTATCTCGCAGGCTTGCTTCAAAGCTGTAGCGCAACAAACTTTTGAACAATAAGTGTTGTTGACCTTCACGTCTCTTGAACCGACGCAATGCACAAAGCCGATGCGTTTTGGCTCGTCGATGCGTTCGTCTTGATGTGTCTTGAAATATTTTTCTAACTCGGCATTGGTGATGACATTGTTGTAAATGCCGTAGCCGTATTCTTGTTTCTTCTCTGCCTTGAAAAGGTCGAAGCCTGTGCAGACGACGATGGCAGATACGTCGTAAGTCTTGTTGTTAGAAAGCGTTACATGGAATATATCGCCTTCTTTTTCTATATGATTTATACGAGAATTTAACTTAATCTCGACGTCTTTCACTTGTTCTTTTAATCTTTCAAGAAGCTCTTCGGCATTGTCGCTTGAAGGGAAAAGTCTATCCCATTGTGCAAGATGTCCGCCTATCTTGTCACTTCTTTCGATGATGATAGGAGTGAGTCCGAGACTTTTCAGCTGATGAGCTGTCTCTAATCCTGCAGGACCTGCGCCGATGATGAGTATTTTATGGGTGTTCATAACGTATATATTATGGCTATGAGTTATGAGCAATGAGCAGTAAAATTGGCTCGAGACTCATTGCCCATGGCTCGCAGCATTTAAATTAATTTTATGTTAATAGGATTTATCGGTGTTCCAAGTTCTTTGTTGTTGATGCCTTTATATTTAGCTTTAGGGTCGTATTCTATTCCCATTTTTTCCAATAAAGGTTCTATTGCCACTTGGTGCATCTGTAATCCTAAGTCCCAAGGGTTGTAGCCCATGACGAGTCCTGCGACTTCTTCGTATGTGAGTGCTGGTATTCCGTATCCGTTTTTGCCGTATGTCTTGCCAGTCTGTTCTGCGATGACGTATTGCCAGCGGTCGAGGAAGTAAGGGCATCCTGGACAGTTGGTGATTATCAAGTCTGGTTCGTAAGGTTCCATCGACTCGAATTTTTTATATGTATTTGATAATGAATAACCGCGGTTAGCTTGTATGAAATATTGACGGAATCCGAATCCGCAGCACTGACGGCGTTCTGGATAGTCGACGACTTCGCCGCCCCATGCTTCTATCATTCCGACCAAGACGTGTGGATATTCTGCGCCGCCGAAGCCCTTGGAAGGGAACATCTTGGAATAATGACAGCCGATGTGTTCCACGACTTTAAGAGGTTTCCCTGTCTTGACATTGACGAGTTTATATTTTGCTTGCTTTGCTATCTCGTGACGGAATTTATAGATGATGTCGCTGGCGTGAGCGAGATATTTTGGTTTTGCGAATTCTTTCTTGCATGAGTCCCAGAGATATTGACGAATCTTGGCTTCCAATTCCGGAAACTCGTGCCATGTCTCTAAAGTCTCTGTATAACATCCGAATGAGGTGATGCAGGAGCATACATAATTTTCGTAGCCGCTTTCGTGCATCAGCGCGAACTGACGTGCGATGATGGTCATGGCTGTCTCCTGAGGAATGCTGTCGCTGTGATATGCGATGCCGCCGCAGGTGGTGTGATAGGCACTCTCGTAAAAGTCTTTGCCTAACTTATTTCTCGTTATATCTAAAAATGTTACTTCAGAACCAGGGAAGAATGACTGACGAATGCAGCTTCTTACATAAAAATAATGGTCATCTGGAATATCTTTCTGATAATCAGCCCAAATCTTTTGTTTTCCTTCAACTATCATGATTATCCGTTGTTTAGATGTTTTTCATTGTTGTTGATTGTATAAACTTTCTTGAAATATTCTTCGTCGCTGAGGTTTTCTTTTTCAGCTTGACGATGAGCGTCGTCGATGACTTTGTTCATCAGTTCTGTCGCTCCTGTCACGTCGAATATGTTTTTCAGTTGGTCGAGGCTCTCTTGAGGAATCTTGCGTAATCCGCCAGGACCGTCGCCGTCGAGGTTGGAACCCATTCTACGATGAAGGTCGTCGAGGTTTTCATTTATCCATTTGCCTACGGTGCCGAATTCTTTGTGCTCATCGTAACTGAAGTTGCGAGGATAGATGCAATAACCGTGATTTAAAATATTGCCGCACAAGTCTTTGACTAAAATATATTGCTGACGGCCTTTCTCCGATTCCATGTAATATCCGCTTTGCATCGCAAGTTTGCGTAATGCCATTATGATGAGACCAGGAGCGTTGCCGCGAGGACAGCGTGTCACGCACGACATGCATTCGCCGCAATACCAAATCGTGTCACTTTTCAACAAAGCTTCAAGTTCGTCTTCGTCCTTGCGTTGAACGATGTTGACGATATTTTTTGGATTATATTTATAAAACTCGGCTGCAGGACAAACCGCAGTGCAAACTCCGCAGTTCATGCAGGCTTTCAAACCTTCCTTGATGCGGTAATCTTCCTGCAATTTTTCAAATAGATGTCCTTTATATAATGTGTCTGACGACATAATTTCTGTTATTTCTTTATTAAGTAAAACAATATATAGTAAAAATGTTTACTAATTTTTTGTGAACGCAAAAGTAATAAAAAAACAGAAATAATGAAATAATGTTTTAGAGAAATTTTATATGAACTAAGGCTTTTGGCTCTTGGCTTTTGAACTTTTAAAAATAGTTCAAAGGTCAAATGCCAAAATATATTAACACAAATTCTTAATAAAATTCAGAAAATCATTAAAAATGAAAAAATGAGATAAAATTCTTATGCTGAAACCTTGACGTTTTATTTTGTTAGATATAACTTTGCAGGAAGAATCAAACAAAGTTTATGGTATGACTAAAATAGAAGAACAAATCAATATCAAAAGTGTAGGTGAACTTGTCGTTCAAAAAGTAGAGTCGATGATATTGGGAATAAGAGGAGAGAATGTTATATTGGATGCGGATGTGGCGTATTTGTATGGCGTTGAGACGAAGAGAATCAATGAGGCTGTCAAAAACAATCCTGATAAATTTCCAGAAGATTATATGTTTGTGATTACTGATGAGGAGTTACAGGTTTTGCGGTCGACCAGATCGACCTCAAATATTTTGCGGTCGAAATTTTCTACCAAAAGTAGGACCTTGCCTAAAGCATTTACAGAAAAAGGCTTGTATATGCTAGCAACAATATTGAGAAGTAAAAAATCAATAGAAGTGACGTTTGCGATAATAGAAACATTTGTCAAAGTTAGGAAGATGAAACGGGAGCTTGTGGATTTGCATAATGAAACTATGAGCCCTGAAAGGGCGAGACAAATATAGGATAAGGCAACGTCTTTTGTAGAGACGTCACCCCTGTGGCGTCTCGACGGGTTTCTGGAATTGACGGAATTCTGTATTTCTGGGATTTTTTCTGGTTTTAATCGCCGCCGATGCGTTAGGGATTGGAGCGGCATCCTTTTGGAGCGAAGCGGAAAAAGATATAGCGGAAAGCCCGACGGCTTTGCCGGAACGCCCAAAAGAAATAAAAAAAAGTGCAGTCTTAAAAAAACTACACTTTTTATTTTTGAACGAGTTTATTAGATATTATTCCCAGACAAAAGTATATTCAGATACGATGTGTTCGCAATCTTCTTCATTATGTCTGACTATGACTTTGTTGACGTAGCCGTCTTCATCAAAACCATACTCATATTTATATGAAAATGTATATTCCTTATCATTCATTATTGAAATAGAATTTTCACTATTAAATAATTTCTGAGTTGCAAGTCCAGCAAGTTCAGGATGAGCTACATATAGCATTTCGGTTGATGATATTGTATAAGGAATGAGAGGATTGTATCCTTTAGTTGTATAGTTTTTTTCATATGTAAATGATTCATTTTTTGTATTTACCAAAGAATTGCTGCATGTTGCGGTAAACTTATCATCATTCCATTCTATTGATTGGGTACCCATGAAATTCGTACTTTCAATCAATCTGTTTGCTGAATTGTATTTGAAAGAGGAAGTAAATACTAATGGATTATCACTGATTCCAGATGCAAGACCATTTTCGAGGTCTAATGTACATTTTTCCATAGCAACACCGTCCATACTGAGAGTGATTTCAATAGCATTCTCTTTCCAAACGTATGTGTATGTATATGTATGGAACACACCATCTAATCCCAATACTTCTGAATATTCAATAAAATGTCCTTGGTCGTCATACTTTAAAATGGTTTCAACATCGCCATAACAGAACTTTACTAATTTCTTTGTAGGCTCTTCTCCGTTATTTGGGTTACATGATGTGAAAATTACACCAATAATAACTGCCATCAAGGTCATTACAATAGTTCTAAATTTTTTCATATTTTACTTTTTTTATGGTTTATTTATTTGTGTCGTGTGATACGTCTCTAAATTAATTTTCAATTCTTCAATTTTTCAACGACTTCATCGCAATTGATTTTCATCATGCAGTTGAAATGTTTCCTTGGACATTCTTTAAATCCTAACTTGCTGCAAGGTCGGCATTTAGCATCTTTACATTCAACGATATGACATTTCTCTTTTTCGTTTGGAAGATAAGGATACATTCCGAGTTCTGGGACGGTGTTACCCCAGACAGAAACGATGTTTTTATGAAAGGCTGCAGCAATGTGCATCAAACCAGTGTCGTTGGTTAAAACCGACTTCGCTTTTTTCACAATAGAAGCCGATTGCTCCAGATTTATCTTGCCGACTAGATTTATGAGTTGCTGAGTTGCTGAGTTGCTAAGTTGCTGAGATTTTGAGATTTTAGATAAAATCTCATTTGCTCTTTCCACATCGTCAGGACCGCCGAGAAGTATGACGGGTTCGTTTAGTTTCTGAATTATCTCAACGATTTTTACGGCAGGCAAAATCTTGGTTTTGTATGTTCCGCCAATGACGAAAGCGTGATATCCTTTCTGGAAATTTTCAGGAAGTTCACTCAAAGGATAATCGTTTTTTTCTGAAATAAAAAAGTCAAGTCCTTGATAGTCATTTGTTACTCCTAGTTTCTCAACGGCTTTGAAATATCTGTCGACGATATGAATGTCGGGCATGAGATTGATTTTGAAAGTCGTGAGCAAGAACTTCTTGAAATTGAGTTTAGGGAAAGAACTATGTGGTTTATGTAAAGCACGAGTGACTCTTATACTTCTTTTATTTTTTTGTAAATCAACGATATAATCGTAATTCTCGAGTTTTAGTTCTTCTATGTTTTTCTTTAAAGAATTGTCGTATTCGTATACCTTATTAATGTAAGGATTTGTCTTGTACAAACTGCTGAATTTCTTTTTTGTCAAGACATGAATCTCCACGTCGCTGATTTGATTTTTCAGACAACGAATCACTGGCGTCGTCAGCACAATGTCGCCTATTGAACTAAAACGAATTACGAGTATTTTCATATTTTAACTAAGAACTAAAGCTGTTTAACTAAGAACTTTTAGACGTGTCAATGTGTTTATATTTTAGGTTACATTAACGCATCTCTACCAATTTTAATTATGAATTATGCATTATGAATTATGAATTGATTTAAGTTTTTCGTCTCTAAAAATCAACTCTACTGTTTCTTCATAAATATCTAAATTATTTATTTTCTTCACCTTACGCCAAATATTTTGTGGGTCTTCAAATGAATTCATCAAGTAAGACCAGAGTTCTTTCATGCAACCGATTATCTTTGGACTTCCGCCAGCGTGACGCAGTCTTTCAAGATAAAGCGACACTATGAAATGATGCAGTTTCTTTCTTCTTTCTTCGTCGTCGAATGTCTTTCCTTTTATTTCGTCGGCGAGGAACGGATTGGTTAACAAGCCTCTGCCGAGCATAAACATCGACACTGAAGGTAATTTCTCGCTGATGCGTTTGAAGTCGTCGACTGAGAAAATGTCGCCGTTATACACCAAAGGTCGTTTGATGAGCGGAGCTATCTCAGCGAATCTGTCGACATCGGCATTTCCTGTATAAAGTTGCTTGCCAATTCTTGGGTGAATGATGATTTCGCTGAAAGGATAAGCGTTGAAGCTGTCTATAAGTTCATCTATTTCAGTGTCTTTGAAATAACCGAGACGGCATTTCAGACTGAATTTTATTTCGATGTTATTAAAAACTTTGTCAAGGATTTCTCTTACTTTCTGAGGTTCAGCCATGAGCCCGCAGCCTCTTGTCTTGTTGGCGACTCTTGGGAAAGGGCAACCCATATTAAGGTTAATTTCCTTGTAACCCATCATCTGACATTGGTTGGCGAAACGTATTATTTCGTCAGCGTCGTTGCCAAGTATCTGCGGTGTTAAAGTGTTGACATCATTGAAGTTAATGTCTATTTCTTCGCCTCTCAGGCTTCTGCTGTTATCTTTGTGGATGCCAGTGAAAAAAGGAGTGTAGAACTTGTCGATTCCACTGAAATATTCCTTGAAAAGATTGCGATATACCGCGTCGGTGATACCTTGAAAAGGGGCTAAACTTAATGTAATCATATCTTTTTTATTGATATTACAATAGTGAAACATAAGACGAGGGCTGCTATGAAAGAAGCGGCTCTGTAGATATAATCGCCGTGACGCGAATAGAATGTCATTTCGTCGTTGACATTCAAGGTGTTGCGTAAGCCAATAGGCTCCCAATAATTGCTGCTTTCAACCACGTCGCCTCTTTGGTTGATGAATCCCGAGACGCCAGTGTTGGCTGAGCGCGCCACGCTACGTCGGTTCTCGATGGCGCGAAGCTTCGACATCTCGAAATGTTGTCTGTGACCAGGTGTGTCGCCCCACCAGCCATCGTTGGTGATGACAAATATAATATTGGCTCCATTCCTTACAAAATCAGTGACATAACCGCCAAAGACTGACTCGTAACAAATCAATGGAGCGGCTTTATATTTTCCGTAATCAAATACTGTCACCTTGTCTTCCGACTTCAATGTTCCAACGGTTCCGCCTAAGTCGATGGCTAGATTTTTAATAGGTCGCAAGAACCACCACGATGGCATCATCTCGACGCCTGGTGTTAGCTTCGATTTCTGATGTATCTGAATATCAGTAGTGTCGTTGATGGATAAAGCTGTATTGTATGAGTAATAATATTCGTCGGCATCGTAGAATTTACGCGCTGCAAAATCGTTTTTGTCGTATGACATTCCTAAAGTGCTGGCCCCGACAACATATGTAACATCATTGTTTTTTGAAAAGAGCTTCGATTCTTTGATTGAACGATAATAGTTAATTTTTTCTAACCAAATGTTTTCGTGAATCGATGATTCTGGACTCAAGACAAAACGTGTGTTCTCTGTTATCAAAGGCTCTGCTACACTGAAATTACGATTCAAAATCTCAGCGGCACTGAGACGGAATTCTTCATTCCATGGGTCGATATTAGGTTGAGCAACAACGACTTCTACTTCTTCGCCTTTTTCTTCGTAAGAATGATACATAATCTTACTTGCAATTATTGGAACGAAAACCACAGCGAGGAAAAGGAGGATTTGAGGAACTGAGTATTTTAGGAACTGAAGATTTGAAGAATTGAGGGTATGAGGGTTTTGTTCGGTCACTGAGCTTGTGGTCTTGTAGTCTTGTAGTCTTTTTATAACTTTATAAGCAAGTATATTAGCTAAAAGAACCCAGATTGTTCCGCCTGCTATTCCTGTGAATTCGTACCATTGTACCCAAGTGTGATTATGTGAGAATACGTTGCCGATGTTGAGCCAAGGCCAGTTGAGTTGCCATGTAAGATGCAGATTTTCAAAGGCTAAGAAAAACAATATGAGAAGGAAGAAGCCTTTTTTATTATGAAATATTTTTTTTCTTGTGATATGATAAAGCCAGAATGTCGTTGCCATGAAAGTGCTGTTTAACAATATCATAGCGATGGAACCTGCGGGCGTGCTGTTCCAAACCCACCAAGTCGTGAGTGAATTCCAAACTAAAAATGTCAAAAATGAAAGCAAGAAGATATTATCTCTCTTGTTGACTGTTGACTGTTGACCGTTGACTGTTGACTGTTGACTGTTGTCTTGTAAAAATATCAACGGCACGAAAGCGATGAATATCAAAGGAGTAAATCCGCTTGTAGGCCACGATGCCGCGATTAATAAACCGCTTAATAAAGCCAAAGAAATCTTGGTAATATTCTTCATTACTTCATTTTGAAATAGTTAAAAATCTTAAAGCTGTTATCTAAGAATATTAAAGAAGCATTTCCGTTACGTTCTATTTGGTTTATGCTTTCTTCAAAAAGTTCGGTAATTAAGTCGATGTTGTTGTTTGAAATGAAAGGTGCGAAGTTTTTCAAGAAAGCTTTTTCATCTTCTGGAAGTAATACGTTATTCATCAATCCGTTGTTGATAAACAATGCGTTATGGAATAGGCTGAGTCCGTAAGATAGGAATTCTTTTTGTTTTTCTCTGCCTAAAGGTTTGATGTCGTTGGCGATGAAGTCGATGAGTTCTGGCGCACTGAATTTGAAGCAATAGCGCATCCATTTTTGGAAACAAGTGAAGTATATTTTTTCTTCATCTTGATTATCAACGTAATTAGTCGCTAGAATCCAGTTGCCGTTAGATAAAACTGCTGCGTTGTGTGCGTTTTCTGCACTGCAACTGAATTTCTTTACGAGAGCGTCATTTACTTCGTTGTATGACAATTTAGGAATTTTCATTAAAACGGTACGAGAGCGTATCGTCATAAGTAATTCCTCTTGATTTTCGGAAATTAATATAAAGATGGTTTTTTCTGGTGGTTCTTCTAAAAGCTTGAGTAACTTATTGGCGGCTTGTATGTTAAGTTTTTCTGCCATCCAAATTATAGCTGTTTTATATTCTGCTTCGTATGCTTTGAGAGTTAATTTTCTCATAATGGTAGCAGCGTCGCGTACATTGATGGAGCCTTGTTTGTTCTCAATGTCTAGAGCGTTGTACCAACTTGAAAGGCTTGTGTAACAATTACATGACTCTAGATATTCGCGCCATTCTGTTAGAAATAAATCCGATTCTGGATCTTTCTTGACACTTTTATTTGTTGAAGAAGGAAATATAAAATGTAAATCAGGATGTGCTAATGTATTGAATTTCTTGCAAGAAGGACATTCTCCACAACTGTCGTTTTCTCTTTTGTTGGTACAATTGATATACTGCGCATAGGCGATTGCCAATGCGAGTTTTCCTGTTCCTTCTGGACCCAAGAACAACTGCGCATGGGCAATACGATTTTCCTTTACGCTCTGTATAAGTTTCTTCTTAATGTCTTCGTGACCTATAATCTGAGAAAACAACATATTCAGTTATGAGTTAGGAATTAGGAGTTAGGAATTAGACTTCCTTTATTCCTAATTATGCATTATGAATTATGAATTATGCATTGTTTTCAATCCATTGTGTTACTTCTTCGAGTTGAAGTGCTGGGACGTCCATCTTGTTTTTCTTGCGGAGTCCATTCAACTTCTCACGAAGTGCTGCTGGTTTCTCGGCTTTCAGCATTTCTACTGCTGTGTAACCTGCGTTGATGAGAACTTTTGCCCATACTTCAGGAACGCCGATAGCCATAAAGTCTTGTTCTGTAGCGACTTTCTTGACTTTTTCAGGACGCATTGTTGGGAAGAAGAGAACTTCTTGGATTGCGAGCTGACCTGTGAGTAACATCACGAGACGGTCGATGCCGATGCCCATACCTGATGTTGGAGGCATACCATATTCCATAGCGCGTAAGAAGTCTTGGTCGATGAACATAGCTTCGTTGTCGCCGCGTTCTGAGAGTTTCATTTGTTCTTCGAAACGAGCGCGTTGGTCGATAGGGTCGTTCAACTCTGTATAAGCGTTGGCGAGTTCCTTGCCGTTGACCATCAACTCAAAACGTTCTGTGAGTTCTGGGTTTTCGCGGTGACGTTTACATAATGGTGACATCTCGACTGGATAGTCTGTGATGAATGTAGGTTGGATGTAAGTGCCTTCGCATTTTGCTCCGAAGATTTCGTCGATGAGTTTGCCTTTACCCATTGTGTCATCGATTTCGATTTCGAGCTTTTTGCAAACTTCACGAAGTTGTGCTTCGTCCATGCCTGTAATGTCGACGCCAGTCTTTTCTTTGATAGAGTCAATCATAGAGATGCGTTTGAAAGGACGTTTGAAGCATATTTCGTTGTCGCCGACTTTCACTGTGTC
Organism: Bacteroidales bacterium; assembly: GCA_017381865.1. Lineage (GTDB taxonomy): Bacteria > Bacteroidota > Bacteroidia > Bacteroidales > F082 > Limimorpha. The sequence goes on along the minus strand of JAFOBJ010000098.1, from coordinate 44,901 downwards.
AGTGCCGAACACTTCAGTCACGACGCGTTCGATCATTCTTTCTGTGAAGTCCATCATCCAGATGTAGTCTTTGTAAGCGACATAGATTTCCATACATGTGAATTCAGGGTTGTGAGTGCGGTCCATGCCTTCGTTGCGGAAGTTGCGTGAGAACTCATACACGCCGTCGAAGCCACCAACGATGAGACGTTTGAGGTAAAGCTCGTTAGCGATACGCATGTACATAGGGATGTCGAGAGCGTTGTGATGAGTGATGAAAGGACGTGCTGTTGCACCGCCAGGAATCGATTGTAAGATTGGAGTTTCTACTTCGAGGTAGCCGCTCTCGTTGAAGAAGTTACGCATTGAGTTGATGATCTTAGTACGAGCGATGAAGATGTTTTTCACATTTTCATTTACGACTAAGTCGACGTAACGCATACGATAGCGTTGTTCTGGATCGGTGAAAGCATCGTAGATGACGCCGTCTTTTTCTTTTACGATTGGGAGTGGACGCAATGACTTGCTGAGTACTGTCAATTCTTTAACATGAATTGAAACTTCGCCAGCTTGTGTGCGGAAAACGAAACCTTTAACACCGATGAAGTCGCCGATGTCGAGGAGACGTTTGAAAACCACGTTATATAAAGTCTTATCTTCGCCAGGACAGATTTCGTCGCGTTTGATGTAGATTTGAACGCGACCGTGAGCGTCTTGAAGCTCGCAGAATGAAGCTGCGCCCATGATACGACGGCTCATGATACGACCGCCGATGCTTACGTTCTCAAATTTTGATAAGTCGTTGTCATCAAATTCTTCAGCGATTTGTGCTGTGTTGACATTGACTTCATAAGCTGCCTGTGGATAAGGATTGATGCCTAATTTGTATAACTCGTTTAATGAGTTCCTTCTTATTTGTTCTTGTTCGCTTAACATAATATGTTAATTTTTCTTAAATTCTATTAAACTTGCAAATATAATAAAAAAGTCAACAAGACTACAAGACTACAAGACAATAAGTTTTTTTAGTTAGGAGTTAGGAGTTGGGAATTATTTTTATTACCTTAATAACTTAGTGACTTAGTGTCTCAGTGACTTGGTGACTTTAACCGCCATTGGTATCGCTAATAAGAATGTGCATACGTCGGCGATGGCTTGTGTCATCTCAATGCCTTGTAATCCAAGGAATAATGGTGCGATGTATAATATTGGAAGGAAGAATATTCCTTGGCGGCACATTGATAATATCGTCGCTGGCCATGTCTTTCTTAATGTTTGCAGCAGCATATTCGTCGATGTTGATAATCCTATGAGAGGGAAGGAGATACATTGCCATCTCAGCACTCTTGTTCCTATGGCGATGAGTTCGGCGTCTTCGCTTCTGAAGAAACTGATGATTTCTGGTGCGAAGATAAATCCTAATGTTCCAGAGAAAAGCAAAAACATTGTCATGATACACATAGTGAAAGTGTATGATTCTCTTACTCTTGCGTATAGTTTTGCTCCATAGTTGAAACCGCATATCGGTTGGAATCCTTGTCCGATGCCTAGCACTATGGAGAAAGCGAACATCATGCATCTTGAAACAATAGAGAATGCAGCTATTGTTGATGCTTCATTGCCTGACGTAGCATATATCGCAGCTGCGTGGTTGAGACAAATAGTTGAAGTACAAGCTAATACTTGACGGCATAATGATGGCAGTCCGCCGTCTAGGATTTGTTTGTAATGTTCTAAGGTGGGAGAGAAGTTCTTCAATTTGATATGAACGTTACCTCCCATACGAGTGCCTGTTAATAGTATTATCCAACTGATTATCTGACTGATAAGTGTTGCTAGCGATGCTCCTGTCACTCCCATGTCGAATATTAAGATGAATACGGCGTCGAGGATGATGTTGAGCACTGCTCCTGATGTTATTCCTATCATGGCGTAACGCGCGTTGCCTTGTAGTCGCAGCTGGTTGTTCATTGCTAATGCCGACATCATGAACGGCGTTCCTATCAGGATATAAAACAGATAATCATTTGATTGCGATATTATGTCGGGCGTTGCGCCGATGGCTCTCGATAATGGCGTTAAAAATATCAGTCCTAACAAACCTGATATTGCACCGAAGATGAATGGCGACAAGAACCCAGTCGCTGCCATTTTCTCGGCGTCGGAATAGTTACGCGCGCCCAAAGTTTGCGAGATGAAGTTGCCCGAGCCGTGACCAAAGAAAAATCCTATGGCATTGATGAATGTCATATACGCGAACGACACGCCGACGGCTGCTGTGGCTTCAGTGCTGATATGTCCCACGAAGGCAGCGTCGATGATGTTGTAGAATGACGTCACAAGCATACTGATGATGGTCGGCCCCGACATTTTAAGCACCAATTTTTTAATTGGCGACTGTGTCATCAGGGCATAACGCTCGTCACGCATGCGTTGGTCCTCTTCCGCAGTATGAATTCTGTGATGTGCCACTATGTTATTATTTTTTAACAATTGGCATTTCTCTCATTGCAAATGGTTTAGGAGAAATTGCTAAGACAGGAGCAATCTGGAATCGCTTGAAGTCGTTGCGATAAACCATTCTCACTGTTTTATTTACGATTGCTTCATCGAAACCTTGTGCTATGATTTCTTCTGCGCTCTTCGAGCATTCGATGTATTGATAAAGAATGGCGTCCAAGATGGAATAATCTGGCAGACTGTCGGTGTCTTGTTGGTTAGGACGCAACTCTGCTGATGGCGGCTTATTGATTGTGTGCCAAGGAATTATCTCTTTATCGCGGTTGATGTAGCGACAGAGTTCAAAGGCTTCGGTCTTGTAAAGGTCACCGATGACGGAGAGGCTTCCGCATAGGTCGCCGTAAAGTGTTCCGTAGCCAACGGCTGCTTCGCTTTTATTGCTGGTATTCAGTAAGATGTTTCCGAATTTATTTGAAATGGCCATCACGATGACGCCGCGGCTTCTTGCCTGAAGGTTTTCTTCTGTGACATCGAATGGCATATCTTTAAATATTGGCTTCAATGTCTCTTCAAAAGCATCAAAGGCTGTTTTGATAGGTACGATGTGGTAATGACAGCCGAGGTTTTCCGCTGATGCGATGGCGTCGCTGACGGAATGGTCGGTGGAATATTGCGATGGCATCAAGATGCCTAATACGTTTTCTGGTCCTAATGCTTTGGCGGCCAATGCTATCACGAGGGCTGAGTCTAATCCTCCGGATAATCCTAACACGGCTTTTTTAAATCCTTGTTTGTTGAAAAAATCACGGATGCCGAGAACCAAGGCGTCGTGGATTAGTTCCATCTTTGAAGGAATGACTTGATTGTCTTCTCGTTTCATTGAGATGAAAAGTTCGCAGTCGAATGTCGCTACTTCTTCATTGAAGAAAGGCAGACTCTTGACGACGTAGCCCATATATCCGAAAACCATGGAACCACCGTCGTAAATTAGGTTGGCGTTGCCACCGACTTGATTGACGTAAATTAATGGTATTTCGTGTTTTAACGCTGTCATACGGAGAATCTCTCTTCTCTTTGCAGCGCGTTGATAATCAAATCTATCGGCGGCGAGATTGACGATGATTTCTGGTTTTTCTTCAAAATCGTCGATGCGATTTGTCATGAGAAATTCATCATCGCCAATATTATAAAGGTCATCGCCAATAGTAACGGCGACTTTCATACAGCCGAGTTGTAAAATTTTGGTTTCGTCTGCTGGCTCAAAATATGCGTTTACGTTTTTCTTCTTGAAAATCTGACATTTGCCTTGATGTAAGAACACAGCGGCGTTGAAAAGAGGCTTGCCTTTGCCAGAGGTGTTTCTCACAGGTGCGCCTATTAATAAAGGTATATTGTCGCAACGTCTTGCGATTTCGTCGATGGCTTTTTCGCAACGTTCTATGAAGTCAGTGTACCCCAATAAGTTATATGGCGGAAAACCGCATAAAGATAATTCTGGAAATACAACTAAAGAAGAACCTTTGGCTTGTTGAGCAGCAGCGATAATTTTTTCTTTATTGCCGTCAATGTCACCGACGATAGGGTTAATCTGCGCTAATGTGATTTTCATATTGTTAAGAAATTAAAACACAAAATCTATCTCGAGACTTAAACTGTTCAAAGATATGTTAGGTTTAGAAGCGCTTTTGCTTTTGTAAATATTTGTGAAATTGTTGTTGTAGACAAAAAATGCTGAGATGCAACTGGATTTGTATACGTTGAATTCAGTTCCTATTTTTATTATCAAAGCATGACGAATCAGTCTGAATTGATTGTTGATTTCTATAGGATTGGAATTAGCATCTGTGAAAATTTGTTGAGAATTGAGACGAATGCCAAGTCCGTAGCCGATGTTTCCGACGACTCTGAGTTTGCCAATTTTCTCAGTCCTCATAACCATTGTCAAAGGAACTTCGAGATATTGGTTCTTAATGCTCGCGCTTATTTCTCCGATTTCTGGGTTGTTGTACATAAATGAGCCTCTTAGGTTCAAAATGTTAAAACCTGTTGAAATACCATAATTTTCAACAAAATAAAGATTACCATTAAATCCCCAATTGTATGATATGAGACTTCCTGTTTCTTTAATAAAGTCGCTGTTGGATTTTGTAATGTTAACACTTGGAGAAATGTTTAAACCGAATTGAAATGGCTTGTATTGTGCGAAGCCATTGATAGTCATCAATGTAACTATAACTAAAGTAAAGAATATTTTTTTCATACTTAAATATATTTGGACTGACTAAATTACAATTTTTTTTTAAATGATTTGAATAAATGAAAATAAAATGTTATTTTTGTGGAAGAAAAATTATAATAACTAACTAATATTAACAAACTAAAACTAACAAAATGAAAAAAGTATTATTATTATTTGTAGCGTTATTCATGGCTACAGCTGTTAACGCACAAAATACATCTGTAACATTAGGTCCAAAAGTAGGTTATCAAACATCAAAATTATCAGTAAAACGACACGATATCAAATCTGATTTCAAAGGCAATATGACATTCGGTATCTTCGGACGTCTTGCTATCGACAGGTTTGTCTTGCAACCAGAATTGCTCTATTATAAGTCAGGTAAAGTGTTAGAAGTCAATGCTTTTGGAAATGGAAGCTTATCACAGATGAATCCTACATTTACAGTCCATCAAAGTAATCTTGTTCTTCCTATTTTCTTGGGCTATCAGTTCGTTGATAAACCAACATTGAAAATGAGAGCTAATGTAGGTCCTGTTTTCTATTTCGCAGTTGGAAAAACAGAGTATTCATCAAATCTGTTTGATTCAGATTATGTTATTAAGACTTCACATGAGTCATTTGCTGAAGATACTTCAATTGGCGCAGCTCTTAACCTCGGTATCGATATTTGGAAATTTACTATAGATGTTAACTACAGCCTCGGTTTATCGGATGCTGTTGAAGATGAAATTGAAATTCCAGGATTTCCAGAGTTTGAAATTGGAGATGACACAAAACAAAATGTATTTACAGTGACATTAGGTTTCAAACTTTTATAAAAAGCTAAAGACTAAAGATAAAAGGCTAAAGGGTAATTTCTCTTTGGCCTTTTTTATTTTTGTTTATGTGATTATTTTATTACTTTTGAGAGTCGAAAAATAAGTAACATTCAAGTAAAAATGTATATGAATAACAATAATATAGGAAAAGCTCTTTTTGTAAATAACAGAAAGAATTTCTCTGAAAAACTTACAAAAAATGCTATGGCGGTATTTTGCGCCAATGAAGAAATGCCTCGTAATGGCGATCAGTTCTATCCTTATCGCCAGCAGTCGGATTTCTTTTATCTGACAGGCATCGACCGTGACTGTGCATACCTTATTATATATCCAGATCATCCGAATCCTGCAATGCGTGAGATTCTCTTCGTTGAGCCTTATAGCGAAAATAAAGTTATCTGGCGTGGCGAAATGATTGATTCTAAAGAAGCTGCTGAAATATCAGGTGCAACCAACGTGATGTATTCCGATAGCTTTGAAAGCGTGCTTCAAGACCTTGCTCTTTCTTGCGATACAATATATCTCAATACTTTCGAATATCCAAGATATGAATGTAAGGTGACTACAATTCAGCAACGTTTCCTCAATGATATTAAAGCAAAATTCCCTTTGCATAAATTTGAACGCAGCGCACCTATATTAAATAAGATGCGTATGATTAAGTCGCAAGAGGAAATCGAGGTGACAAAACAAGCCTGCGACATTACGGCAGAAGCTTTCCGTCGTTGCCTTAAAACTGTGAAACCAGATGTTTATGAATATCAGATTCAAGCTGAGATAGAATACATTTTTAAATATAATGGCGCAAATGGTCACGCCTATTATCCAATCGTAGCCGCTGGCAAAAACGCCTGCTGTCTTCATTACTCGGCAAATAATAAAATCTTGAAAGACGGCGACTTGATTCTCTTCGACATCGGCTGCGAATATAAAAACTATTCCTCCGACTTGAGTCGCACAATTCCTATCAACGGAAAATTTACTGAAAGACAAAAAGATTGTTACAACGCAGTGCTTCGCGTCATGAAGGAAATCACTAAATTATATAAGGTGGGCGGAACCATCGACGAGATAAACAGAACGACTTATAAATTGATGGAAGAAGAGATGATAAAACTTGGTCTCTTCAGTGCCGAAGATGTGAAAAATCAAGACCCTGACGCTCCTTTGTATAGAAAATATCTCATGCATGGAATGGCTCATCATATCGGCCTCGATGTCCACGACAGCGTCGATAAATTCGAGCCTTTCAAACCAGGAATGATACTTACCTGTGAACCAGGAATCTACATCAGAGAAGAAGGAATTGGCATCAGAATCGAAAACGACTTGCTTATCACAGAAGGCGAACCGATAAATCTTTTCGAAGGACTTCCTATTGAAGTGGAGGAAATTGAGAATTTAATGCATAATTCAATTCATAATTCATAATTCATAATGCATAATTAATGTAGAGACGTATCAATTACACCATAAAAAATAAACAATATGTAATTGCTGCGTCTCAAGGAAAATGAATTGAAAATTAATAAATTGGACAAAGACTGTTGACTGTAGTCTGTTGTCCGTTGACTTAAGATAATTAACCATTAAAAAATAAACAACATGAAAAAGACATTATCAATTTTAGTTCTCATGATTTTCATGGGATTGGGTTTTGCTTCAAAAGCACAAAATCTTCAAGTTATGTATGACTTTGGCGGTGAACGTCAATACATTACAACTACATTTGAAATGTATAAAGCCGACAAATGGGGCGGCACTTTCTTCTTTGTGGATTTTTATCATGATGGAAAAAATGCTCCTGACAATCATGGTATGATGGGTACTTATATGGAAATCGAGCGTTCTTTGAATTTCTGGCAAAATTCTAAGTTGAAGAATTTAAGCGCACACGTTGAATATGCCGGCGGTCTTGGCGTGATACCTCCTGGAATCGGCTATAACATTAACAACACTTGGATGTTCGGTGCTGAATATTTCTTCCACTCAAAAGACTATAGAAACACTTTGACAGTGGCTGTTTTATATAAAGAAATCTTCAAGAAAGAACAAATGATTCCTATGCAGATTTCTTTGGTTTGGGGAATGCAAGACATCTTCAATGTCAAAGGTTTGAAATTTAACGGTTACGCTGATTTCTGGTGGGAAAGAAATATTTGGGTTGACGAGATTTTGCCATATGAAACAAATTTCAGTTTTATCACAGAACCTCAATTGTGGTATAACGTAGGACAATTCTTCAACTGCCCAAATCTTAATGTCGGTGGTGAAGTGGAGTTGTCTTATAACTTCAGCGGCTTAAGTCAAGGAAAGAGATTCTATGTCAATCCATGCCTTGGTGTTAAATGGGATTTTTAATATTGTAGAGACGTCACTCCTGTGGCGTCTAAAAAATGTAGAGACGTGTCGATGTTGTCATTGATACGTCTCTTGGTATTTAGGCAGAATGTTTAACAATTCTTTCAATAGAAAAAGAATCTAAAAGATAATTTTTCCAACAAAAATCATTATCTTTGTTGCAATGAAAATGTCTAAGGACTAAAGACAAAAGTCTAAAGGTTTTTTGAAAGTTGCCTTAAACCTTAAACTTTAAGCCTTAAACAAAAAAAGTTAATAATCAAGTAGCTCAGGGCTCATAGCTCAGGGCTCAAAGCAAAATAAAATACTATGTTTTCAAAAGAAGTTTTCGCTGGCCGTCGTGCCGCTTTATTAAAATCAGGTCTCAAAGGTTTAGCATTTTTCCCTGCTAACGACGAGGCTTCTCTCAATTATCCTGATAACACTTATCGCTATCGTCAAGATAGTAACTTCACTTATTTCTTCGGCCTTGACACTCCTGACTTGGTCGGTGTCATCGACTTTGAATCTGGCGAAGAAATCCTTTTCGGTAGAGAAATAACAATCGACGATATTATCTGGTGTGGCAATCTCCCTTCTCTCACAGAGCAAGGCGATATGATTGCTGTGAAACAAACCCGCGACATCAATGGTTTCGGCGAATATCTCCGCGATGCAGTAGCTAAAGGAAGACAAATTCACATGCTTCCTCCTTACCGTGGCGACATGAAAATAAAACTCGCTAAATGGTTCAATACCGACATCGACAGCCTTTCAAAATATGTAAGTCAAGAACTTATCCAAGAAGTCGTTAAACTTCGTGAAATCAAGACTGAAGTCGAGATTGAAGATATGGAAAAGGCCGCTAATACTGCATATTTCATGCACACCACAGCGATGAAGATGTGTAAGCCAGGCGTTATCGAACAAGAAATCGCTGGTGCTGTTGAAGGCGTCGCTATATCAAACGGATACGGCGTTTCTTTCCCAGTTATCTTAAGCATGGATGGTCAAACATTGCACAATCACAGCCATAATGGAGTGCTTCAAGAAGGCAGAATGATGGTCTGCGATGCTGGTGCTGAGACAAAGAATTACTACGCTTCCGACTTCACTCGTACAATTCCAGTAGGCGGAAAATTCAATGCACGTCAAAGCGACATTTATAATATTGTGTTGAAAGCTAATATGGAAGTCGTTAAAAACACACGTCCTGGCATCAGATATTTCGACATGCATACTTTGGCGGTTCGTACTATCATCGAAGGTTTGAACGCAGTAGGTTTGATGAAAGGTAATGTCGACGACGCATTGGCGGTTGGCGCACATTATTTATTCATGCCTCACGGTCTTGGTCACGCAATGGGTATGGATGTTCATGATATGGAAGGACTTGGAGAAAATAATGTCGGTTACGACGCAGAAACTCCACGTTCAACAAAAGAAGGCTTCAAAGGATTGCGTTTCGGTAAATTCTTGAAACCAGGAATGGTCGTCACTGATGAGCCAGGAATCTATTTCATTCCAACATTGATAGACATTTGGAAAGCAGAAGGCAAACATAAAGAATTCATCAACTACGATAAAGTTGAGACTTTCAAAGACTTCGGCGGAATTAGAATTGAAGATGATTTGTTAATCACTGCAGAAGGCAACAGAGTTCTCGGTCGTCCGATACCAAAGACAGTGGCAGAAGTTGAAGCTTGCTGCGCTGAAGGAAAAGAATGGATGAGAATCCCTGGAATTATTTAATTTAATTCATAATTCATAATGCATAATGCATAATTCATAATTATTGAGACGTGTCGATATTCGTTGGCGCGTCTCAATTTATAAAATCATAATTGATAGTAATGAAATTACTTGTTAAAATCTTACCTCTTTTATTAATATTTATTTTGTCTTGTACTTCCAAAAGCGACACCATTCATGGTCGATGGATTGTTGAGAATGTGAACTTCGATTTTGATGAAAGACGAAACACACCAGAAATGATTTCGCAGATAGGAAAAGAGGAAAGTAAAGACGAACTTATTTTCAAGAATGATAGCGTCGTTTACATTAAGATGCTGAATTATAATGGTGATTATCAATATACAATAAATGAAATCTCTGAGATAAATTTCAAAGATGACATTTCTGACATTAATAAATTAGGTGTTTTGAAAGGCAATAAAATATATTCTGAACAAAACACGCCTATCGGTAAGATGAAAGTCGTTTTTGTTAAAGAATTTTAAAACTCTAGAATTCTAGAGTTCTAAAATTCTATAATAATTCTGGTATTTCGTAATTGCATCTTTTTTCGTCGCCGATTGTGGTCTCAGGTCCGTGGCCGCAATAGCAGACAGTTTCGTTTGGCAGCTTGTAAAGTTTTCCGCGTATGCTGTCGACGATTTCTTTATAAGAGCCTCCAGGAAGGTCGGTACGACCGATGCCACGACAGAATAATGTGTCGCCCGTAATCAAGAAATTTTGTTTTTCGCAATAAAAACAGCAGCAGCCTTTGGCGTGGCCTGGAGTGTGTATCACTTCAAGTTCGTCTTCGCCAATGTTGATAATCTGATGTTCGTATAGCTCAATGCTTGGGTATAAGGTCTTGTCTCTGTCGTAATTCATTCCGAAAGAGAAGGCGTAAGAATGCGCGTTCTTGAAATATTCCAAGCCGTCGGGATGAGAAGCCATCGGAATGTCGTATTTTTTTGCTGTTGAATAATTGCCTAAGATATGATCAAAATGAGCATGAGTGTTCAAAATCATAATTGGTTTCAACTCATTTTTTTCAATGAAATCGAATAAAATATTATCCTCTCGCATATTGCAGTTTCCAGCATCAACGATGACGCAGTCTTTGTTTTCGTTATAAATTATATAGGTGTTAACGCTGATAGGATTGAAACTGAAACATTTAATATTTAGCATGGTTTTTATCGTTTAAAATTTCGCTATTTTAAGAAAAAAATCAAAACGAAATTAATTTTTTTTGATAAAAATTTTTGATTAATATCAACAAAATTTTGTTGAAAAAAACGAAAAATCTTTGACTATTTATTTGTGTATGATATATCTTTTTTATAATTTAGCAAACGCAAAATTCAAGAGGAAATTTAGTTTTTTAAAAATCTAATCTATTAAAAATCAATACTTAAACAATGAGTAGAAAAGTTAATAAAACACAAGATTTGTTTTCGGTAGTAGAATTGGAAGATAATTCTGTTGTTGAAGAATCTAACAAAAAGATTTTGGTAGACGATAAAGAAAATTTAATTTCTGAAGAAAAAATTTTTGATAATAAAACTGAAAATAATTTTGACAAAATGGAAAACAAAGAGTATAAGATATATTCTGTTGAGGAAGTTAAAGAGGCTACCATAAAATATTTTGATGGCGACCAATTAGCAGCCGATGTCTGGATGAATAAATATGCTTTGAAAGATAGTGACGGCAATATTTTTGAACTCACTCCAGATGATATGCATCATCGTATTGCATCTGAAATCGCTCGCATTGAAAACAGATATCCAAATCCAATGACAGAGGAAGAAGTTTTTGATGTTCTTAAAGATTTCAAATATATCGTGCCACAAGGCAGTCCAATGGCTGGTATCGGAAATAACTTCCAGATTTCTTCTTTGTCAAATTGTTTCGTTATCGGAACAAATGGCCAGTCAGACTCTTACGGTGCTATCATGAAGATTGACCAAGAACAGGTTCAACTTATGAAACGTCGTGGCGGTGTTGGTCATGACCTTTCACACATCCGTCCTGCTGGCAGCCCTGTTAAGAATTGCGCTCTTACATCAACAGGCGTCGTGCCTTTCATGGAACGTTATTCAAACTCAACAAAAGAAGTCGCTCAAGACGGTCGTCGTGGTGCTTTGATGATGAGTATCAGTATCAATCACCCTGACTCAGAAGATTTCATCGACTCAAAGATGGAACAAGGCCGCATCACAAATGCTAACGTCTCTGTTCGTATCAGCGACGATTTCATGAAAGCTGTTAAGGAAGGAAAACCTTTCGTACAAAAATATCCTGTCGACTCAGAAAATCCATTATATACAAAAGAGATAGATGCTAAGAAATTGTGGGACAAGATTATCCACAATGCATGGCAGTCAGCTGAACCTGGCGTTCTCTTCTGGGATACAATCACTCGCGAATCTATTCCAGATTGTTATGCTGATCTCGGCTTCAAGACATTAAGTACAAACCCTTGCGGTGAAATTCCATTGTGTGCTTACGACAGCTGCCGTCTTCTCGCTATGAACCTCTATAGCTACGTTGAAAATCCTTTCACAAACAAAGCTCGTTTCAATGCTGAGCTCTTCGCAAAACACGTTGCTATAGCTCAAAGAATCATGGACGACATCATCGACCTCGAAATTGAAAAGATTGATGCTATCCTTGAAAAAATCTACTCAGACCCAGAAAGCGATGAAGTTAAGAGATGTGAAGTTGAACTTTGGAAAAATATTCGCAGAAAAGCTCTCCAAGGTCGTCGTACAGGTATCGGTATCACTGCAGAAGGCGATATGCTCGCTGCTCTCGGCAAACGTTACGCATCTGACGAAGCTATAGAATTCTCAACATCAGTACAAAAACTCCTTGCTTTTGAAGCATATAAGTCATCAGTGAACCTCGCTAAGGAACGTGGCGCATTTGAAGTGTTCGACGCAAAACGCGAAGAAAACAATCCATTTATCAACCGCCTCCGCGCAATGGATGAAAACTTCTACCAAGATATGGTAAAATACGGTCGTCGTAACATCGCTATGCTTACTATCGCTCCAACAGGAACCGTAAGTATTTGTACACAAACAACATCAGGTATCGAACCTGTATTTATGGTGTCTTACAAACGTCGTCGTAAAGTTAATCCTAACGATAAAAACGCTAAGGTTTCTTTCACAGATGGCGAAGGTAACTCATTCGAAGAATATAATGTGTTCCACCCAAAATTCATCACATGGCTCGAAGTTAACGGCTATAACGTTGAAGAAGTTAAGGCTTATGAAGATGAAAAATTGCAAGAAATAATCGCTAAGTCTCCTTATTATAAAGCTACAGCTAACGACATCGACTGGGTTAGCAAGGTTAAGATGCAAGGCGAAATGCAAAAATGGGTCGACCACTCAATCAGTGTGACCGTTAATATTCCTGCTGAAACAACAGAGGAACTCGTAAGTCAAATTTACCAAACAGCTTGGGAATGCGGTTGTAAAGGTATGACAATCTACCGCGATGGCTCTCGCGCTGGCGTCCTCGTTTCAAATAAGAAAGAAGAAAAGAAAAACGCTGAAAACGATATCATTGAAACTCATTCACCTGTACGTCCTAAGACTCTCGAATGCGACGTAGTTCGTTTCCAAAATAATTACGAAAAATGGATCGCTTTCGTGGGTAAAATCAATAACAAACCTTACGAAATTTTCCTCGGTAAACAAGACGATTTCTATTTGCCTCCATTCGTTGAAACAGCTTGGATTACAAAGAATAAAGGTGAAGAAGGCAGATCAAGATATGACTTGCAATTCCAAGATAAACAAGGCTATAAAGTCACTATAGAAGGTCTTTCACGTTCATTCAGCCCAGAATTCTGGAATTACGCAAAATTGATTTCTGGTATCTTACGTCACGGAATGCCTATTTCAAATGTCGTTACATTGATTCAAAACTTGAGCGTTGACGAAGATAATATCAATGCTTGGAAAAACGGTATCGCTCGCGCATTGAAACGTTACATTCCAGACGGAACAAAAGTCGATAAAGAAGTATGCCCAACTTGCGGCGACGCTCTCGTCTACGAAGACGGCTGCAAACACTGCAAGAACTGCGGTTATTCAAAATGCGGATAAAAAGTCTACAAGACAACGAGACAACAAGTAGAGACGTCATTAAATGGCGTCTCTATCTTTTTAGGTATAATAGACAAAAATAGTTGGTAAAATCATTATAAGTTAATGTATACCAATTGAATATAGTAACTTTGATGAAAACGTTTACATCAATGTTATTTTTATGTCAAAATGTGATAGTGAAAAGTATACTCGAATCAGCTCCGTAGGAGCGGCAGTTTATAGGCAGGTGATGAAGCGCAAAGCGCGAAATCCCTGCAAAACAGGTTAAAAAAATAATCAAAGCGCCGAAGGTGCGACAGATATAATCTCTGTCGTCCTTACAGGACTAGGATTGTAAATCAATCATTTCAAGCAGGGGTTCCGTGCATGCACTCCACCGCCTGCCTGGAAACTATCGTCCCTAACGGGACTTATTTTTGTTGTAAATTTTAAAAATGAGGTCTTTTTGTCACTCAATTACCAACTATTTTTGGCAACATTACCTAAAAAAAGAAGCACTACAAGTAGTGCTTCCGCTTGTTGTCTTATAGTCTTATGGTCTTGTAGTCTTTATTCCACAAACTTCAAGCTGTATAAAATGCTTTCTTGTTGTCTGAGTAAGTCTCTTTTTTCTTTATTAGGATAATAAATCCAGCCTTCTGCAGTGACGATTTTTGAACTTGTTGGGTCGACGATGCTGTATGATAAGAACGGACCAGCCATGAAGTCGCCGACGACATTCCACATGCCGCGTGTCTCGACGGCGTAACCTGCAGGGAAGTTAGGCAATACTTTTGATACAGGTTTTACAAATTCTTTGTCGGTTGTCATATAAGAGCCGTCAAGAGGACCTGGAATATATTTCTTTACGATAGAATCGCGTACGTTGATAATATTATCTAAGTTTAAGTCGGCCGTGTCTTTATATGGTAATTCGTAAATCAAGAATGACATATCTTTGTCGTCGTGTCTTTGAAGCAACCACATGCAATTGTCGCCATTAGCAGCAACATTATATCCTTCAGGGATATTCATGGTAATGCCGAATTTCTTCTTCAGTTGAGCTACGATTTTTGAATCTGTCATAGGACGGAAATATTCTTGGAAACGTTTTCTCTCGTTGTTGTCGAAAATAAGTTTCAAGCCGTCTTTCTGTGTCTCAAAAGCTCTGACCCATGACTCTGGCGATGAAGCTGTTATTCTTATAACGAATTGAGGTTCAGAATCTAAGTTGCGTTGTGTTTCAACCAAAGGATTTTTGATGTCTTTGTCAATTTTTGCGATGATTAGGTTGCGATGTTTTTTAAACATATCGTTCAAAGCATCGAGGTTGATGTGAGCTACTTTGAAGTTTTTCTCAGGCTGAGGAAGTCCGTATTGTTCTTGCTCGAAGAAATCGCGTACTGCTTGTCCCATCTGGCCTTTCCATTGCTCGTCGTTTTGCGTCACCATAAGAATTTCCGATGAACCGCCAACAGAACGTGCCTTGCTTGTTTCTTTTGCTTTTTCATCAACAACACATGATGAGAATGAAACTAATATTACTAGCATTGCTGCTATAAATCTGATGTTTTTCATAATATATTATTTATCATTAATATTCTTAATTTTACGAGACGCATCAAGTTCTGCGAATTGTGATACGTCTCTACAATTTTAATTCTTAATTATTAACTTCTGTCCTATTTTTAAAACAGACTTGTCGTTTAAACCATTAAGTTTTTTAATCTGTTCAACGCTTACGCCATATTTTTTGGAGATGTCCCAAAGGTTGTCGCCAGATTTTATGGTGTGAATAATTTTTCCTTCGTTTGACGAACTGCTTGAAGATGAACTTGCTTTGATTTTAAGTTTTTGTCCAACTTTAAGCATTGCGTTTTTGTCGAGATTGTTGAGCGTTCTGATTTGTTCTGCGCTGACGCCGTCAAATTTCTTGGCGATGTCCCAGAGATTATCGCCAGATTTTACTGTGTAAATGACATATCCGCCACTTGTTGTAGTCTGCGTCTGCGTCTGTGTTTGTGTCTGCTTTGCAGGAGGATATACTTTTAGTTTTTGTCCTACACTTAAATTAGTGGATTTCAAGTTGTTCCATGTTTTAAGTTCAGTGATGGTGCATTTATATTTTTTAGCTATGATGCTGAGGTTTTCTCCTGATTTTACGGTGTGTATTTTTTGTTCTGTTGAGCGTTCAACCGGTTGTGAATTGCCCACTTGAGCCATAGGCGCTCCTGAACTGTAAACGATGAGTTTTTGTCCAGGATAAATGGTTGTATTTTTTAGTTTATTCCACGTTTTCAATTGGTTAACGCTGATGCGATATTTGTTTGCGATGCTTCCGAGGCTTTCGCCGCTCTTTACGATATGAACGCTTCTGTCGCTCACTTTTTTCATTTCTTCTTCAAGTTTGGCTCTGTCGATGCCTTTCTTTGTTTTGAAATTATAAAGTTCTTTTTCATGAACAATGAAGCTGTCGATGTATATCTCAGGGAGTCGTAACGACATAGGTGTCTTTGCGTTAGCAGGAATAATGCTTGCTTTGTATTGAGGATTGAAGAACTTTATGTCCTCCATTGGGATGTTGAGCATTTCATGAAGTTGGTCGAAATGTAGCGGTTCGTGTACTGTCACGCTGTCGACGCCGTCTGCAATGATGCCTGGGTCGGTAGGGTAGAGGTTGTGTTCTTGCGAGTAGTTCATCACATAATTGACAGCGATGAATGCTGGCACATAACCGCGAGTTTCTTTAGGAAGGAAAGGCCACACTGCCCAATAGTTTTTCAATCCGCCTGCACGACGTATCGCCTTGTTGACATTGCCGCCGCCTGAGTTGTAAGCTGCTAATGCCAAAAACCAGTCGTCGTATTTATTGTAAAGGTCTAAGAGATGCTGACAAGCGGCTTCTGTTGCCTTGACTGGATCCATGCGGTCGTCGACTAAAGATGTGACATTGAGTTTGTATGTCTTGCCTGTCGCATACATGAACTGCCAAAGTCCTTTTGCTCCAGCATGAGAGCCTGCGCGTGGATTTAAAGCAGATTCAACGACGGCTAAATATTTGATTTCTAAAGGGATATTGTATTTGTCCAAAGCCTGCTCAAACATAGGAAAATAAATGTCAGCGAGACCTAAGATTCTACAAGTGTGATCGCGTTTTCTTACAGCATAAACATCAATGAAACTCTTGACATGGCTGTTGTAAACCAATTCGATAGTGGTCTGTTCTCTCAGTTTGGCGATGCGTTCGGCATAAACGCTGTCAGGGAAACTTGGAATGTAATTTTCTGGATAATTATAAATGTTTTCCGATTTGGAACTCGACTCTAATTTATTTTGCTCAAAATATGGAATATTGGCAATGTTTTCTATCATTCCCATCATTTCATCTGATTCTTCAACGATTGCTTCGCCTGAATTTTCCTTGTCGATGCGCTCTTGTAATGCCATCTCAATGCTGTCGATAACTTCGTCATCAAGAGTGTTGTCGATGAGATTTTCTTCCTTAATTATATAGTCGTTTTCGTTGTAGAATTCATCTTCATAAGCGAAAGTGTCGATTGCAGCGTCCGTGTTTTCATAATAAAAATTAAGATTGTTGTCACCCGCTGTCACTGTGTCCAGAGGAGTGATGGTTTCTTCTGTGGACTTTTCATAATTTTTCTTAAAAATTACAGAACTGTATTTTTCTATAACTTTACAAGAAGTCATTGATAATAAAACAAATAGTGATGATAATAATAAAAGTTTCTGCTTCGCTTTTTTCATTTTTTGTAAATAAAAATTATGTATTATTATATTGTGCAAAGATAACGTAATAATGGGAAAAAATCTTACTTTTGTAAAAATAAAAATCGATAAAAATGAAGAAAAATAGTACGCTGGTTTTATTGTTATGTTTGTTTTTGATGGCTTTTAAAGTTCAATCTCAGGAAAATGATTTGCCGGAATGGAGGAATATGAAATATCTCTCTGAAGAGGAGATGTATATGACGGTCACGAATAGAGGTTTTGAAGAGACTGCGCCTCCGTCTGGAGAGGTGCGTTTTCCTGCGGAATATGAGCCAATGCAGGCCGTCATGATTGTTTATCCTCTCGGAATTCCTTTGGAACTTGTGAGGGAAATGGCAGAAGATTGCAAGGTTATCACCGTTGTGTCAAGTAATAATCAGTTTTTTGCAGAGACTGATTTTATTTCGGCTGGCGTTAATATGGATAATGTGGAATTTTTGAATGCAAAGACGGACTCTTATTGGATTCGTGACTTCGGTCCTTGGTATATTTTTGACGGCAAAGAACCTGCTATCGTGGATAATAAATACAATCGTCCTCGTCCTAATGATGATAATCTCCCTGGTAGTTTTGCAAAATATTGGGACATTCCGATGTATGGAATGAATGTGGTTCATACTGGAGGAAATATGATGCAAGATGGTTTTGGCGTTGGTGTGTCTGATGATATTGTTATTACAGAGAGCGTTGCGAATGGAATAACAGAAGACCAGGTTTATGAAAGGATGAAGGCTTATCTTGGCATTGATCCTTATCATGTTACCATTGACCCGCAAGGCGATTATATTGCTCACGTCGACTGCTGGGGAAAATTTCTCGCTCCTGATAAAATAGTGCTCGCTCGTGTTCCAAAGTTAAATCCTCGCTATGAATATTATGAAGAAGTCGCAGATTATTTCGCTACGACAAATTGTAGCTGGGGTTATCCTTATAAAATTTATCGTATAGATATCCCAGGTAACGGAATTATTTCTCCTTATACTAACAGCTTGATTCTTAATAAAAAAGTTCTTGTTCCTATGGGAGCGTATTCTACTTTTAACGAAAAAGCTCTCGCTGTTTATAGAGAAGCTATGCCTGGTTATGAGGTGATTGGTATTGAAAATAAAAATGCTTTTAATGGCTGGCTTAACACCGACGCATTGCATTGCAGAACGCGAGGTGTGATGGACTTCGATATGCTTTATATCGATCATCGTGATGTGTTGTTTGGCGAGTATGAATGGCAGGATTCAATGGCAGTGACAAGTAAGGTTATAGCTTATAGCGGAGCTGAACTGAAACAGGATTCTATTCTTGTGTATTATAGTATAGATAATGCTGATTATCAATCAGTAAAAATGCAACCTACGGAAAATGCCGATGAATATGTCGCTTATATCAAAGGCTATAAGAAAGGATCGAAAGTTAATTATTATGTTTTTGCTGCAGATGAATCTGGTCGTAATCGTCAGCAACCTATGTTCGGTAAATTAGAACCACATAGCTTTACTATCGAAGGCGAAGAAAATATATTCGAAAATGATATCGCAAATGTCAGAATGTTCCCTAATCCTGTAAATGATATTCTTTTCGTTGAAATGAATGAAATCGTTGAAGAAATCAGTGTCTATTCTGTTGATGGTGTTGTTGTTTGTCAACAGACAATTGATAGTGGACAACAGATTTTGTCAATGGATGTTGCTAGCTTAAAAAGCGGAATTTATTTTATTAAATTAAAAACTGACGAGGGAGATATAGTTAAACATTTCATTAAGAAATAAATCTAAAAAAACCGAAGTCTGTAGTCGGTAGTCTGCTGTCTTTTTATTATATTTGCAGATTGCAATAAACACAATATATATCTAATATTTTATGAACGAAAACAATAATAAAAATAATAACAAACAAGGTTTTAAAAAGAAATTTAATCCTCATAAAAAGTGGCATAATAATAAGAACCAAAAACAAAAAGAAGAAACTAAGCTTCAAGAAGATAACGAAGTTTTAGAAACAGAAATCGTTGATAATGTTATCGATGAGATAACTGAAAATCTTAATGCTAATATTGAAAGCAATGAAGTCGTAGATAATACGGAGTTGCAAGAAGGTTCTGAAGATGTTGTTGTATCGTCTAAGAAAGTTGTCAAAGATATTGAAGACGAGAAAGAAGATTTCAACAAGCCAGATGATAATGACGATTATTTTGTCAAGATAGATTGGCCTCTTCATGATAGTATGAAGAAAGAATTAACTCCAGATTTTCATAGAGGTTGTCGTATCAAGACGGAGGAATATAGTGTTGGTAGTAATGTTTTGCGCCATAATCAATGTAAACTGGATAGTTTCAATTGGCTGAAAGATTATCAAGAAGTACCAAGTCAAGGAGAATTGTTGATTGCTGAAGTCCGTTTTAAAAATGACAGAAAAGATTTCTATAGTTATCCGTCTGAATTGGAACTTATTGAAGGAGAACTTGTTGCAGTGGAGACAGCCATTGGACATGATATCGGAATTGTGACAATGGTGGGAGCGCTGGTGGATAAGCAAAGAAAACGTAAAGGCAGCACTTGTCCAGCAAGTGAGTTAAAAAAGATATATCGTAGAGCTCGCATTGCAGACGTTGAGAAATTCTTAGAATCGACAAGATTAGAAGAACGCACATTGTATCGCAGCCGCGAAATCGCATTGAACCTTAAACTTGATATGAAACTTAATGATATTGAATATCAAGGTGATAAAACTAAAGCTATATTTTATTACACAGCTGACGGCCGTGTCGACTTTAGAGAGCTTATCAAAAAATTGGCAGAAGAATTTCATATCAGAGTCGAGATGCGTCAGATTGGTTTCCGTCAGGAATCAGCAAAACTTGGTGGCATAGGTTCATGCGGACGCGAGTTGTGTTGTAGCTCTTGGATAACTAATTTCCAATCAGTTACAACAAATGTCGCTAGAATACAGCAACTTTCACCAAACCCACAAAAACTTGCTGGTCAATGTGGTAAGCTTAAATGTTGCTTGAATTATGAATATGATACATATGTCGATGCTTTGAAGTCGTTCCCTGACAGCCATATCGTGCTTAGAACAAAGAAAGGCGATGCTTCATATAGTAAAACTGATGTATTTAAAGGCTTGATGTGGTATTCTTATGTGTTTGACAGAAATAATATGATGGCGATACCTGCAGAAAAAGTCAAGGAAATTATTGATATGAACAATAAAGGTAAGATGCCAGAACAACTAGAAGATTACGCATTTATCAAAGAACAACGTAATACTGAATACGGCGAAGAAGGTCAAAATGTTGATTTGAGCAAACTTGAATAGTGATGAAATATCTTAAAAAAATAAGTTTTATATTGTTGATTATTACGATGTTATCATCGTGTGGTAATAAAAATGTTATCTTCGACGAATGTATGGTTATACCAAATGCATCGTGGAATAATCAAGATTTTCCTTATTTCGATGTTAATATAGAAGATACTTTGTCAGCATACAACTTCTATTTGAATATCAGACATTTGGAGAATTATAAATATAGTAATTTCTATATGTTCTTGCATACAACATTCCCTAACGGAAATCAGACACACGATACCATAGAGTTGGTGTTGGCTTATCCAGATGGCCGTTGGGTCGGAGATGGTAGCGGTAGTATGAGAAATAATAAAATATTGTTAAACAATAATTTATATTTTCCATTGAAAGGAAACTATCATTTTGAAATAGAACAGGCTATGAGAGAGCCAGTTCTCGAAGGCGTGACAGATGTTGGTGTATGTTTTGAAAAATTGCCAATTGCCAATTAATAATTGTGCGAAAGATTTTGTAGCAAATATGTTACTTGAAAAATTAATTTGAGTTCTTGATATTCTTAAATCTTGAAATCCAAAAATTAAAAATATGATTGATTTAGAAAAAAAAGAAACAAACAATAAAAAGAAAAATAAGAAGAAAGATACTGATAAAAAACAGGGCTTTCGTTGGTATTTGGTAGTGCTTTGGTCCATGTTCGTTATAGGCGTGACAAGTATTTTTGTCTTGTTTTATGGCATTAGTAATGAATGGTTTGGCGATATGCCGACTTTCGAAGAACTTGAAAATCCATCAACGAATCTTGCTACAGAAATTATTTCTGCTGACGGCAAAGTGCTTGGCACATATTACATAGAAAACAGATCTAACGTAAGTTATAGCGAGTTGTCACCTCATCTTGTAGAAGCATTGCTTGCTATCGAAGATATCAGATTTTATGAGCATTCAGGCATCGACCAAAGAGCTTTGTTGCGTGTAATATCTGGATTGGCAACAGGAAATAGCAAAGGCGGTGGTAGTACTTTGACACAGCAATTGGCAAAGAATCTCTTCCCTCGAGGAGAAAACCTTAGCGCACCTCAACTCGTGATTCGTAAGTTTCAGGAATGGGTGACAGCGACAAAACTGGAATACAATTATTCCAAAGATGAAATCATAGCAATGTATCTAAATACAGTTTTCTTCGGACATAATGCTTATGGTATTAAAAAAGCTTCTGAGACGTTCTTTAATTTGGAACCAAAAGACTTGAATATAGAACAAGCAGCTCTTATGGCAGGTGTCGTTAATGCACCTTCTCGTTTCAGTCCTATAAGAAATCCAGAGAGAGCTTTGCAACGTAGAAATTTGGTAATCAGTCAGATGGCTACTTATGGATTCATAACTCCAGAAGAATGTGACTCTATCTCACAGATTCCTATCGATATGTCGAAATTTGGTGTTTTGGATCATAATGCAGGACAAGCAACATATCTCAGAGAATATCTCAGACAAACACTTCACGAATGGGCTAAGACTCATACAAAACCTGATGGCTCAAATTATAACATCTATAAAGATGGCTTGAAGATATACACAACCATAGACTCAAGAATGCAAAAATATGCAGAAGAAGCTGTTAGAGAACATCTTGCATTAGATTTACAACCTGCATTTAACAGACATTGGAAAGGATATACTAATGCCCCATTTTCTTTAGAAGAGGAAGAAATAGAAAGTCTTATGGAGTTGTCGATGAAACGCTCAGAACGTTATCGTAAGTTGAGAAACGCTGGCGTTAGCATGGATTCTATCAAGAAAAATTTCAATACTCCAGCGAAAATGACGGTGTTTTCTTGGAATGGTCCTATCGATACACTCTTGACACCGATGGATTCAATGCGTTACTATAAGTCATTCTTGCAATCATCTTTGATGTCTGTTGAATCTCACACAGGACATGTGAAGGCGTATGTTGGCGGCATCGACTATAGATTCTTCAAATATGACCATGTGACGCAGGCTCGCCGCCAAGTCGGTTCTACATTCAAGCCTTTCCTTTACACTCTCGCAATGCAAGAAGGTGAGTACACTCCTTGTACCACAGTTCCAAATATTAGCTATAGCATCGAAATGCCAGACGGAAAATTCTGGGAACCAAGAGATGCCGGTAAGAGTATGTTCGGTGAAGAAGTTACATTGAAATGGGCTTTGGCACATTCTAACAACAGAATTTCTACATACCTTATGAAACGCTTTGGTCCGGAAGCTGTTATAGAAATGGCTCGTAGAATGGGCGTCACTTCAGATATCCCAGCCGTGCCTTCTATATGTCTGGGCGTGTGTGACATATCTTTGTATGAAATGGTTGGCGCATTAAATACATTCGCAAATCAAGGCGTTTATGTAAAACCTATTTTCATTACAAAAATTGAAGATAAAAACGGTAATGTGATAGAATATTTTGAAACAGAAGAAGTAGAAGCGATGGACCAAGTTACTGCTTATAAAATGATAGAACTGATGAAAGGTGTTGTACAAAGCGGAACTGGCGTGCGTCTGAAATATAAATACGGACTTAGAAATCCTATCGCTGGTAAGACTGGAACAACTCAAAATCAAAGCGATGGCTGGTTTATGGGTATCACTCCAGACCTCACTACTGGTGTTTGGACAGGTGCAGAGGATAGAGCGGTACACTTCCGCACAATAGGACTCGGCCAAGGCTCAAATATGGCTCTTCCTGTATGGGCTTTGTATATGCAGAAAGTCTATGCCGATAGTACCTTGAATATTAGCAAAGGCGACTTCCAAAAACCACTTAGTGATGTGGCTCTCGAATTCGACTGTGAGTTGTACGAACAAGAACAAAGTCAGAAAAATCAAGTCGTTGCTGAAGAAGAGGAATTTTAGGATAAAGAATAGTAGAGACGTCACCCCTGTGGCGTCTAAAGATTTGTAGAGACGTCACCCTGTGTCGTCTGAGGAATTGAGGGAGGGTGTTGGCGTAACAAATAATGTTTTTGGAGGTAATAAATAATAGATTTTTCAAATCTAAAAAATAAAGTTTATGGCATCAAATTTCGTCGATTATGTAAAAGTGTTCTGCCGTTCAGGAAATGGCGGAGGTGGTTCATTGCACTTCCATCGTGCAAAATATGTTCCTAAAGGAGGCCCAGATGGTGGTGATGGTGGTAAAGGTGGCGATGTTATCATGAGAGGCAATGCTCAGTTGTGGACATTATTGCATCTGCGTTATACAAAACATTTATTTGCTGAAGACGGCGGTCATGGCGGTGATGCATTGCGTACTGGAGCTAATGGCAAAAATATATACGTTGACGTGCCTCTTGGTACTGTGGCTTATGACGCAGAAACAAGAGAACTTCTCGGTGAAATAACAGAAGATAAACAAGAAATAGTCTTGAAGAAAGGTGGCCGCGGAGGCAAAGGAAATGCTTTCTTTAAATCAGCGACGATGCAAGCTCCTAAATTCGCTCAACCAGGCGAACCTTGCGAAGAAGGCTGGATAGTAATAGAACTTAAACTGCTCGCTGATGTCGGTCTCGTGGGATTCCCTAACGCAGGAAAGTCGACATTGTTGTCAGTAGTGTCTGCTGCAAAACCAGAAATCGCTGATTATCCTTTCACAACATTAACGCCAAATCTAGGAATTGTACCTTATTACGATATGAAATCATTCATTATGGCTGATATCCCTGGTATTATAGAAGGCGCATCTGAAGGTAAAGGCTTGGGACTTAGGTTTTTACGTCATATTGAAAGAAATTCCATCCTTCTCTTTATGGTGGCAGCCGATAGTGAAAACGTAAAAGGAACTTACGACATACTTCTTCAGGAATTGAAGAAATATAATCCAGAACTACTCGATAAAAAACGTATCTTGGCAATAAGCAAAAACGACCTTATTGATGAGCAACAAAGAAAGGATATCAAGAAACATCTTCCTAAAAAAGTCCCTCATATCTTTATAAGTTCGGCTACTGGCGAAGGTATTAAAGAACTGAAAGACTTGATTTGGAATAGTATTAATGAGGAATAAAGATTTGACTAAGGCTATTGAACTAAGACCATTGAACCATTAAAAAGTTCTTAGTTCAACAGCCTTGGTCCTTAGTTCAAAGTCAATGTCAAAAGTCAAAGCCATATTATTGTTATTTGTAGCACTCGCTCATTGCTCACTGCTCACTGCTCAGAGCCAGTCAGTGTCAGAGTCAGAGCCAGTGTCAGAGTCAGTGTCTGAAATGTTGCATCAAAACAATAAAGTCATCAAGACGATGCTCGACTACAGATATAAAGGCGGAAGCGGCGCTTTTGAACGCGACTTTTTCGTTCATGTCGATTATAACAAAATATCACGACAAAGTTGTACGATTGGAACAACGATAATGATGTTTACTGTGCATTGTGACGGAACTCTCGGTGAATTTAATATCATAAATCCTCTTAACGATCATCTGAATTCACAACTGCAGAAATTCTTCCTGATGACAAAAGATAATTGGAACGAATGTCAAAATAGTGACTATGAATATTTTGAAATACCAATAGTTTTTACGATTGAAGGCCTTGAGACAGACGCTATAGGTTTTATTACACATTATGATGAAGAAATAGGTTATCCTTGTAAAAATGATAGTTATTTCAAAGAAGAATTTCAAAAATTTAAAGAAAAGAAACCCCAAAAAGCTCTGAAGGCTTTAGATGAATTGATAAGGAGAAATCCATATAACGACCTATATATCAACGAAAAAGATAACTTGTTGAATAAATTCCCTAATTTGAAAAAATGAGAACGAAACATACACTTATCCCTCTAAACCTTCCCCTCCCTAACTACTATAAACTATAAACTTTATATGGATACAGAATTATTCCTCTTCTTAAACGGACTTCATGCTGATTGGCTTGACCCGATTATGATATTTATTTCTGGCAAACTTACATGGCTGCCGTTTTATTTGGTGCTACTATTTTTGCTCATAAAGAATTATAAAAAGCAAAGTGTTTTGGTTATAATCAGTATAATCTTATTGATTATCTGTTCTGATCAAATTTCGTCGAGTGTTTTCAAGCCTCTTTTTGAACGTCCTCGACCATGTCATAACGAAGCGATTAAAGATTTGGTTTATCTTCCTAACGGACATTGTGGCGGTGCCTACGGATTCATTTCGTCGCATGCTTGTAACGCTTTCGCATTGGCAGTTTTTATTACACAAATGTTAAAACAATATTACTCTAAAATAGCGTGGGTTATGTTTGTCTGGGCTTCGTTAGTTGCTTATAGCAGAATTTATATGGGCGTGCATTATCCAGGCGATGTTCTTGTCGGAGCCGTTGTTGGAGCGATAATAGGATGGGGTTTTGTTA
The DNA here is from genome assembly GCA_017381865.1 of Bacteroidales bacterium. Classification (GTDB taxonomy): domain Bacteria; phylum Bacteroidota; class Bacteroidia; order Bacteroidales; family F082; genus Limimorpha. The sequence goes on along the minus strand of JAFOBJ010000098.1, from coordinate 18,760 downwards.
GAGTCAATAAGTTGATAAGTCAAAAAATCAATAAGTGCTGATACTTATAGACAAAAAAAGACAGCCTTTATGAAGCTGTCTTTTTTTTTGTATCGGGTAGGGGATTCGAACCCCTGTTTCGACAGTGAGAGTGTCGTTACCTGACCGACTAGTAGAACCCGACTCCGCTGTGTTTTAGCGGTGCAAAGATAATTATTTTTTGAAATAATATCACTCTGCTTTTTTATTTTTTTTGCTACCTTTTCTTATTGAAGCACGCCAGTCCAATTGAGTGTTATTTTATGTCCTGGAACGGCGTCGTCAGTGGCGTTGATTACAATTGTATGTGTGCCGTTACTGTTTTTAGTGATTGTGAATTCACCATTATAAATAGGAGCTTGCTCAACAGCGATTCCGTCAATGTATTCAACAAGTACAGAGCCTAACATATCGTTGGAAATGTCACTGAGACGGAAGCCTGGGATGAATTTATAAGCGTCCCATGCAGGCTGTGTTGGGTCTTCTTCCATGAAACCTGATGAACGATATGTGCCTTCAAATCCAGATGCTCCATTGGTATTTGTGTCTGTTAAAAAGTCTAAAACAAGGAATGTGCCTTCGTTTAAGCCTTTGTCGCATACAAATTCTATTCCCCAGTTGCAATAGCCGCAATTCCAATAATCTCCGTAGCATTTTACGGTGCCAGTACAATTGCTCAAATTGATTTCATAATCAGAAGTGAGTGATGAAATAGTTTCTGAAAGTTGGTTATAATCAATGGTATAGTCACCGTTAAAGCTTACATGATATTCTTTGTCTTCAACAACAGCCATAAGAAATATACTATTGCCGTAAACTTCTAATTCAGCGTATGTGAATGGTGTTGATATTTGTTCGCCAGCGTTGTTGATATATGCGTAGTCGGTATTGTTGGTTTTGAGGATTGAAAAATCATTGAATGTATTTTCGATGTCGAGGGTGTAGTGTCCGTCAGGAATGCGGATGTTGTTTTCATCAGCAGCAGCTGGTCCGATAAGGTCTAAACGGAAGTATTCTGAATTAGGTGTAGCAACTCCGTCAACAATACCATCTTTTGACAAAATAATCCAATAAAGGCTTGAGTTACCCATAGAGTTTGCACCATAATAACTTCCAAATAATTGGTTTGCTTCAATATTGATAATGTGACCGTCTGGATCGTATGGGTCTTCTGGGTCTTCTGGGTCTTCTGGGTCGACAGGGTTTTCAGGGTCGACTGGATTTTCTGGATCTACTGGATTTTCAGGGTCGACTGGATTTTCAGGGTCGACTGGATTTTCTGGATCTACTGGATTTTCAGGGTCGACTGGATTTTCAGGGTCGACTGGAGTTTCTGGTTCTTTAGTTTTTTCAGCTTGTTCAACAGTTACGTCGAAGCATTTGCTGCCGTAGCTTACGAGGATTGTTGCCTCGCGACTTTGTGTTGTAGTATTTTCTGCAACTTGTATGTAAATACAACCATCTGTTTGTGTGTCAATAGATTTTATCATTTCTTTGTTGTCAGAGACAGCCTTGATGGTGTTGACTTCTTCTGTAACAAGATTGTAGGTGATGGTGTATTCGCCACCTTGGCTAGGTGCGTTGATAACCGAGTCGGATGTGAGTTCAAATATTGTTTCTTTTGGACCGCACGCATAAGTTAGCGTCATAAGAGCGATAATCGCTAAGAATAATAACTTTTTCATTTCCCTATGATTGTTAAGTTTATATTTTGCAAAAATAATAAATATACATATATTTTGTGGTTAAAATTATAATTTATTTTAACAATTTTATATTTTTGTCTGCATGAATTGGTTTAACACTATTATTGAAGATAATAGGACAAAAGTATTTGATCCTGTCCGCAAGATTTATTGTGTTTTGACGCCAGAAGAGGAAGTGCGTCAGAAGATGCTATTTTATCTTGTGGAAAAGAAAAATTATCCTGCTGGACTTATTGCTGTGGAATATTCTATCAAGGTGAATAATTTGCCCAAACGTTGTGATATTGTTGTTTTTGATAAGGAAACTAAGCCTAAGATGATAGTGGAATGTAAGGCTGAATATGTGCCGATTACACAGAAAGTCCTCGACCAAGCAATTCGTTATTATTCAGGATTGAATGTAGAATATCTCGTTTTGACAAATGGAAAGACGATGTTTTGTTATCACATCGATTTTGAAAATAAAAAAATGGAAGCTCTTGCTGGACTTCCAAATCTTTTTTAGAGAAATATCAATATTGCTATTACGGTATAGAAAATTGCCAATATAGGCAAGGTTAAAAAGAATCTGGCTTTCTTTTTTTTATGTTTAAAAATGTACATGGCGAAAAGTCCTCCAACGGCTCCGCCTAATATTGACAGCGACATCAGTGTCGATTCTGGAATACGACCTTTGTTTTTTCTGGCTTGGCGCTTGTCAATACCGAAAGCCAAAAAATTGCCTATGTTGATTAACAATAGGTAATAAAAAATCACAATTTTTATTAACATATTTTTATATGATAAGTCGCAAAGACACAAAGTGGTAAATCTTTGCATCTTTGCGACATTAGGTCTTTATTAGAATGATAAGATAGTTTCTTTAATGATTTCTATTGCTGCGCGTAATTCTTCTTCAGTGATTACTAAAGGTGGAGCGAAGCGGATGATGTGTTGGTGTGTTGGTTTTGCCAATACGCCGTTTTCTTTCATCTTCATACAAACGTCCCATGCTTCTTTACCATCTTTTGGTTTGATAATGACAGCGTTGAGTAAACCTTTACCGCGAACCAATTCAATCATTGGGCTGTCGATTTTGCTCATTTCTTCACGGAATATTTTGCCGAGATATTCAGCTCTTTCCATGAGGTTTTCGTCTTTAACGACTTGAAGAGCAGCCATACTTACCTTAGCAGCGATTGGGTTGCCACCGAATGTTGAACCGTGTTCACCTGGTTTGATGTTCATCATGATGTAGTCGTCGGCCAAGACAGCAGAAACAGGAACTACGCCGCCGCTCAATGCTTTGCCTAAGATAAGAATGTCAGGACGTACGTTTTCGTGGTCGCAGGCTAACATCTTGCCAGTACGAGCGATACCGCTTTGAACTTCGTCGGCCATGAATAAGACATTGTATTTCTTACAGATGTCGTAGCATTTTTTGAGATAACCTTCGTCTGGAACATAAACGCCAGCTTCGCCTTGAATTGGTTCTAACAAGAAACCAGCGATTTTGTGTCCGTGTTCTGCCAATACAGCTTCCAATGCGTCTGGATCGTTGTATGGAATGCGGATGAAACCTGGTGTCAAAGGACCGTAATTTGCGTATGAGTCAGGGTCGTTCGACATAGTGATGATGGTGATTGTACGTCCGTGGAAGTTGCCTTCGCAGCAAACGATTGTAACTTCATCATTTGGAATGCCTTTGCAAACAGTTCCCCAACGACGTGCCAATTTAAGAGCTGTTTCGTCAGCTTCTGCACCTGTGTTCATTGGAAGAACTTTGTCGTAACCGAAATATTCTGTGATGTATTTTTCCCAAACGCCGAGGCTGTCGTTATAGAAAGCGCGTGAACTTAAAGTGAGATTTTGTGCTTGGTCACATAATGCCTTGATGATTGCTGGGTGACAATGTCCTTGATTTACAGCTGAATAAGCTGATAAAAAATCATAATATTCATTGCCTTCGACGTCCCAAACCTTGGCTCCTTTACCTTTTGCTAAAACTACAGGAAGTGGATGATAATTATGTGCTCCATATTTTGCTTCTAGCTCCATTGCTAGTTGTGAGGTCATTTTTTCTGTCATAATTTTTATGTTTAAATGTTAATATTATTTTTGAACTAAAGCTTTTGGCTTTTAGCTATTGAACTTTTATCCAACAGCCTTAGGCCTAAAAAGGTACTCACAAAGAAAATAATTTTTTTGAAAAAAAACAAGAATTTTGGCGTATCTTTGTAGCAAAAGAAAAAATTATGATAAAATCAATGACAGGCTATGGTAAAGCCGAACAAATATACCTTACAAAAAGAATTGTTGTTGAAGTTAAAACATTGAATTCTAAACAATTAGATTTGTCTGTGAAATTACCACAGGAAATACGTTCCCAAGAATTGGAATATCGTAATATGGTAGCAGCGACTTTGCAAAGAGGTAAGGTTGACGTCATGGTTTCTATCACAGATACTAACGTTGAACAAAATACTCATATAGAAAAAGAGGTCATAGCTTCTTATCTTAAACAAGTTAAAGAAATTTCTGAAGAATATAATATTCCGCAATCTGCTGATTTAGCGATGCTTCTCTTTAAAATGCCAGGAATTTTCGTAACTCCTGAACAACAATATGACGAAAATTTCTTCGAAAAAATTAAGGAGACTTTGCAGTCAGCTCTTGATATGACAGATGATTTCCGCAAGAAAGAAGGCGAGATACTTAAACAAGATTTGATAAAAAGAAAAGACCTTATAGTTCAATATCTTAACGAAGTCGGTCCTTACGAAAACAATCGTCATGAGAATATCAAAAATAAATTGATAAAGAATCTTACTGAACTTACTCAATCAGGTAAATATGACGAAAATCGCTTCGAACAAGAATTGATATTTTATCTCGAAAAGTTAGATATTACAGAGGAAAAGGTACGTCTTGCAAAACACTGCGCTTATTATGAAGAGACTATCGATGAGGAAGGTGCTGGCAAGAAACTCGGTTTCATTGCTCAGGAAATGGGACGTGAGATAAATACTCTCGGTTCTAAAGCTAACGACGCTGATATTCAACGTCTTGTTGTTAAAATGAAAGACGAACTCGAGAAAATCAAAGAACAACTCTTCAATATATTATAATAATGTATAAAACTAAAATCGGTCTGTTCTTCGGCTCGTTCAATCCTGTTCATAACGGACATCTGATGCTTGCCAACTATATGGTGGAATATTCCGATTTGGATTCTATATGGTTCGTCGTCAGTCCTCAAAACCCGTTTAAAGATGAAAAGTCGCTGCTGAAAGATCATTATCGTCGCGATATGCTCGAAATGGCAGTGAAAAATGACTCGCGTTTTGAGGTCTGCGACATAGAATTTAATATGCCAAAACCATCGTATACTATTGATACTCTTAATCGTTTGTCGGAATTATATCCTGATGTGGAATTCTGTCTGATATGCGGAATGGATAATCTCGTTAATTTTAAAAAGTGGAAAAACGCTCAGGATATTTTGGATAATTATCGTCTTCTGGTTTATCCAAGAAAAAATTACGATGGAGGCGAATTGGTAAATCATCAGTCTGTTCGTATTATCGACGCTCCGGAAATTGAAATTTCGTCAACTTTCATCAGAAATGCCGTTGCTGAAAATAAAGACGTACGTTACTTTATGCCAGAAAAATCATATAACTATATGATTGACATGAATTTCTATAAATAATTGACTCCATTAAAACTTTATTGCTAAATCATTGTTTTCAGGTTAAAACTTAATAACATGAAAACAACAAGTCAGAGTCAGTGTCAGAGTCAAAGTCAAAAGACAAAATCCTTGATTTTTCTCCTTGATGAACCCGACGAACACCTATATATTAATATAGCGAAAGCAATTATTGATTGCGGCGAACAAGTCCTGCCTTTATTGAAAGAAAAATTAGAGCAGACAACGGATTCTTTCCTTAAAGAAAGATTGGAAAGTCTTATAAATGTTATTGATAAACATAGTGTTATGAATATGCTTAATTCGTGGCACGACAAACGCGAGTATGATCTTTTGGAGCCTTATTTCATATTGTCAAAATATAGATTTCCTAAATCTGATTGGAATGGTATTGGTTTTCAGATTGTTATGATTATAGAACAAGTCGAGAAGGAACTGAATTACAATTTGACTCCTCTTGAACAGGTTAAGGTTTTGAATCATATCATTTATGAAATAAATAAATTTAAAGGTGATAAAGTGGCTGTTGGCAATCAGGATTATTATTATGTTAATAAACTTTTAGAAACACATATTGGTAATCCATTTTCTTTAGGAATGTTGTATTGCATTGTGGCTGAGCGTCTTAATCTTCCTATTTATCCTGTTATTTTGCCACATCATTTTGTTTTGGCATATTGTAAAAAAACAAGACATTTCCCTCAATTGGAAGATGTCTTGTTTTATATAAATCCATTTAATAATGGAATTGTTCTGACAAGAAAAGATATTAGAAATTATCTTAATCAGTTGAATATCAAAGCTGAATTAAAATATTTTGAACCGACAAGAAATACTTCAGTTATAAAAAATATCTTTCGAGATGGAATTGAGGAACTAAGGAATTGAGGAATATTTAGCTTAACTCCTCATACCCTCATACCCTCAAATCCTCAAATCCTCATACCCTCAAATCCAAATTATTCAAGGTTTTCAAGGCAGTCGGCGATGTTCTTTTCGATACGTTTTAAGATGTCGTCAGATTCGTCGGCTTTTTCAAATTTCTTGCCTGTGACTTTTTCGTAAAGTTCGATGTAACGTTCAGAGATGCTGTTTACGATTTCAGGGGTCATTTCTGGAACTTGTTGACCTTCTTGGCCTTGGAATCCGTTTGCCATTAACCATTCGCGTACGAATTCTTTTGAAAGTTGTTTTACAGGAAGACCTTTTTCGAAGCATTCTTCGTACTCGTCAGCGATGAAATAACGTGATGAGTCAGGAGTATGGATTTCGTCCATGAGGTAGATTTGATCGCCAATTTTACCGAATTCGTATTTTGTGTCAACGAGGATAAGTCCGTGTTTAGCAGCTATTTCTGAACCGCGTTGGAATAATTTATATGTGATTTCTTCGATTTGTTTGTAATCTTCTTCGCTGATAAGACCTTGGCGGATGATTTCTTCGCGAGAGATGTCTTCGTCGTGACCTTCGTCAGCTTTTGTAGTAGGAGTGATGATTGGTTTTTCGAAGCGTTGGTGTTCTTTCATTCCGTCAGGAATTGCTACGCCGCAGATTTCGCGTTTGCCGCTTTTGTATGTGCGCCAAGAACTTCCAGTGAGGTAGCCGCGGATAATCATTTCAACTGGGAAAGGCTTGCAAAGTCTACCAACAGTCACCATTGGGTCTGGAGTAGCGATTTTCCAGTTAGGAACGATGTCTTTTGTTTCGTCCAAAAACAAAGCTGCGATTTGGTTCAAAACTTGTCCTTTGTAAGGAATGCCTTCTGGAAGAATGACGTCGAATGCTGAAATACGATCGCTGGCGACCATTACAAGATATTTATTGTCAATGAAATAAACATCACGAACTTTACCGTGATATACTTTTGTTTGACCTTTGAAATTGAAATCAGTTTTTGTTAAAGCGTTCATTTTTTATATTTTTTGAGTTAATATTTTTTAAATTTATAATTCATAGTTTTTTAAATTATGCATTGTGCATTATGAATTATGAATTGAACTTAGCGTAAGCATTGATAATTGCGGTGACGAGTTTATGTCGTACCACATCTTTTTCGTCTAGATGTATAAACGAGATTCCCTTAACATTTTTTAACACTTCCATTGCTTGAGGTAATCCAGAAGGCTGGTTCTTAGGCAAGTCGATTTGAGTTATGTCGCCGGTAATGACGAACTTAGCTGAGCGTCCCATACGAGTGAGGAACATTTTTAGCTGAGATTGTGTTGCGTTTTGGGCTTCGTCGAGAATCACGAAAGCGTTGTCGAGGGTACGTCCACGCATAAAGGCAAGTGGCGCGATTTCTATTGTTCCGTCTTCTATGAAGGCTTGAAGTTTTGCTTGAGGCAACATATCGCGCAATGCGTCATAAAGAGGCTGTAAATAAGGGTCGAGTTTTTCTTTTAAGTCGCCAGGAAGGAAACCGAGGTTTTCGCCAGCTTCGACGGCAGGACGTGTCAATATTATACGACGTACTTCCTTGTTTTTCAAGGCTCTGACGGCTAATGCAACGGCGGTGTAAGTCTTTCCTGTACCAGCAGGACCAATGGCAAAAATCATGTCATTTTCTTCAGAGGATTTCACCAATAGTTTTTGGTTTGCGGTCATAGCCTTGATTTGTAATCCATTACGACCATAAACCAAGACATCGCTATCGTTAAGATTTTTTATGAAATCAGACTCTCCAGCGCATAACATAATGTCTTCTATGACCTTAGAACTGATGTTGCCGTAACGCTCGAGATGAAGAACCAATAAATTGAAACGATTGATGAAATAATCGACTTCTTCATCTTTGCCAATTACCTTTATTAAATCGCCACGAGCAATGATTTTTATTTTTGGAAAAAACGACTTGATCATTGTAAGATGCTGATCATTAGCACCATACAAATCGCTTGGGTTTACGTTTTCTATTTGAACAATTTGTTCTGACATTACGAATTATAATTGTTATGAAAATATGTACAAATATAATATGAAACAAGATAAGAATTGTAAAAATTGTTAATAAAATTTTTTTGTTAACATATTTTTACTTTTTCTAAAAACGTATCTTTGCAAATGAATTTTTGAAGTCTTAAAGATACAAAGACACAAATACGAAATGATTTTTGTGACTCTGCAACTCTGCGACTTTGAGTCTTTTTTTAACCTTATTTTTATATAACAATGGCAATTATAACATTAACAAGTGATTGGGGATTATCAGATTATTATGTTCCTGCAGTAAAAGGAGCTATATTTTCTGCATTATCTGATGTTAATGTTGTAGACATAACTCATAATATAGAACCATTTGATGTTCGTTCTGCCGCATTTATTGTTAAAAATTGTTATAAAAATTTCCCGAAAGGAACGATTCATATTTTGGCCATCGACACTGAAGAGTCGGTCGCAAATCCTCATGTCGTAGTGAAAGTCAACGATCATTATTTCGTTGGTACGGATAATTATATATTCTCGCTTATCATCGATGAAGATCCGTATGAGGCTGTTATTATTGATGTTATGCAAGATACCGACTTCTTTACTTTCAGTACGAGAGACCGTTTCGTAAAAGTGGCAGTTATGCTATATAATAATGTGTCGATGTCGGAAATAGGAACTCCGTATACTCTCAAAGAAAGAATCGAAATCAAACCGACTTACGACAGCATTTCTATTCATGGATTGGTCAATTATATCGATTCGTATGAAAATCTGGTCACAAATATCAGCAAGTCGTTGTTTGAAAAAGTCAGAGCAGGACGTAATTTTACTATAAAATTGTGCAGTGGAATTTACAAAATAACCACTATAAGCAGAAGTTATCAAGAGGTTCCAGAACCAGACATTCTCGCTTTGTTCGGCACACATGGCTTTTTGGAAATTGCTTTAAATCACGGCAAAGCAGCTTCGTTGTTGGGTATAGAACGCGACTCAGCTGTCGATATTTATTTTGAATCTTGAACCAAGAACCTTTAGATGTTAAAAGCTTTTAACATCTTTTGTTAAAAAATCTGCTGTTTTCGATTTTTTTTAATTAAAAAGATAAAATAGTGCCTTAAATAAATACAAAGGCAATTTTTTCGTTGTATATTTGCAATACAATTTTACAATTTACAGTTTTGAGTGATTAAAATTAAAAATCAAAATGATATGAAAAAATTATTTTTTAAAGTATTAGTCTTGCTTATGGTCTTTGTAACTTTATCATGTGAAAAAACAAAGACCTATAAGGATAAGTTACAGGTTCATTATGAGAATCTTGAACCACAGGAACTTACAATTAAAAAATATAATGAGGCTTTGTTTTCTATAGATACAGCCAATTTTACAGAAGGCTTGAAAGCTATTAAAGATGACTATCTTATTTTCTTAGGCGGCGACCTTGACAATGAAGATGCGGTCTCTTATCTCAAGGCTTTTGCTGTTGATACGTTCTGTATCAGACTGAATAAGTTGGTGGAGAATAAATTTTCCGATGACACGGAATTGACAAAAGAGATAAAATCCGTTTATCAACGATTGAATTATTATTATCCAGGTATGGAATTTCCAGAAACGTATTTTTATGTGTCGGGTGTTGACTATGAAATGCCTGCTGTTATGATACAGCCTGGTGGAATTTTGATAAGTTTGGATTATTATTTGGGTAATGAAGACCAATTGTATGATTATATAGGTATGCCACGATTCCGTTCGGTAAGATGCCAGCCTTCTTATATCACTCGCGATTTGGCACAGGCTTTCTACGATAATTATTTTGCAGGACTAGTTTCAAAAAAAGATGTCCTGTCTGAAATGATAAGTGCAGGTAAACAATTGTATTTCATTGAAGCCATGAATCCAGCGATGCCAGACTCAGTGTTGCTTGGCTATTCGTCAAAACAAACACAATGGGCTAAACAATACGAACCTGACATCTGGGCAACAATGGTGGGAAATAACATCTTGTATGCAAATGATAGAGAAGTATTCCGTAATTTCTTCGGCGACGGACCTTTTACACAGCAATTCTCTCGTGAAGCACCATCACGTCTCGGTGAATTCATCGGATTACAAATCATACGTTCTTATATGACACATAATGATGTTAGCTTGCAAGATATGTTGCGAAATGATGACTTGCAACAGATATTCCAAGCTTCGCAATATAAACCTTTTAGATGAACCTTGAACTTAGACTCAGACACTGACTCAGACTCAGACTCAGACACATAGTCTTATAGACTCAAAGACTCAAATACTTGGTGTCTTTTTTAACCTTAAACCAAAAAACATGTTAGTAAAAACCTTTGGAAGTGCCTTGAATGGCATAGAAGCTATTACTGTCACTATTGAAGTCAATATTGACAGAGGCGTGCAGTTTTTTCTTGTCGGATTGCCCGATAGTGCTGTCAAAGAGAGTCAGCAGAGGATAGAAGCTGCCTTGAATAATAATAATCTAAAGTATCCTAAGAAGAAGATAACCATAAACATGGCTCCTGCTGATATAAGGAAGGAGGGGTCTTCGTATGATCTTCCTATTGCAATAGCGATATTGGCAGCATCAGAACAAATCAGTGCCCAGATGCTAGATCGGTATGTTATAATGGGTGAACTTTCTCTTGATGGTAGTCTTAACCCGATACGAGGCGTGTTGCCTATAGCGATACGAGCTATGCAAGATGGATTTAAAGGTATCATCCTTCCTATGGCAAACGCAAAAGAAGCGGCAGTGGTGGAAGACATAGAAGTGTATGGCGTGAATAATATCATGGAAGTGATAACTTTCCTTAATGGAGCTTCTATGATGCAGCCAATAGAAATATCTAGATATGATGAAGATAACGAAGATGTTTATGCTTTCGATTTTTTTGATGTCAAAGGACAAGAGAATATAAAACGAGCTCTTGAAGTGTCGGCAGCTGGTTCTCATAACGTGATTCTCATCGGCAGTCCCGGCAGCGGAAAGACAATGCTGGCAAAACGTCTGCCTACTATCATGCCACCAATGACACTACGCGAAGCTCTCGAAACAACAAAGATACATTCGGTTGTCGGGCTGGTCGGGAATGGATTGTCGTTGCTGAAAACGAGACCGTTTAGAAGTCCGCATCATACTACATCATATGTTGGACTTGTAGGCGGCGGAGCATATCCTCAGCCTGGTGAAATATCTCTGGCACACAATGGCGTGCTCTTCCTCGACGAACTTCCTGAATTTAAACGTAACGTGCTGGAAGTGTTGCGACAACCGATGGAAGACAGAGTCGTTACTATAGCAAGAGCGAAACAGACAATAGAATTCCCAGCTAACTTTATGCTCGTGGCTGCAATGAATCCTTGTCCATGCGGATTCTATAATCATCCTACACAAGAATGTACTTGTCAGCCAGGCGCAGTGGAAAAATATCTTAATAGAATATCAGGACCTCTGTTGGATAGAATCGACCTTCATGTGGAAGTGGTGCCTGTGCCTTTTGAAGAACTGTCGAAGAAAAATACAGGTGAGAAAAGCAGCGAGGTGAGAGCGCGTGTGATGAAAGCTCGTAAAATACAAACAGAACGCTTTGCTGATATTCCTAATATTCACTCTAATGCGCAGATGAGTTCTAAACAAATACAACAACATTGTGTACTCGATGAACAATGCTCTAAGTTGCTGAAAGACGCTATGGATCGTCTGAATCTTTCAGCTCGAGCGTACGACAGAATATTAAAAGTAGCACGAACTATCGCCGATCTGGCGGCTTCTGATGTCATAAAACCAGAACATCTTGCAGAAGCAATTCAATATAGAAGTCTCGATAGAGAAAGTTGGGGGAAGTGATTTCATAGAACTCTAAAGTTCTAAAAAAGGCGTCACTATATTAATAGCAACGCCTTAGTTCTTAGCTCTTAGCTCTTAGTTCTTAGCTCTTAGCTCAAAAGCCTTAGTTTTTCTTGTTCTTCTTAATTCCGTATGCCAATCCCATACCTGCTAAGAGAAGTAATCCAGAACCTATTGGCGCACATTGATTATCCTCAAGACCGTGACCAAACAAATCTGGCATGATACCCATCATCTCTTCGACATTGCTGCCTGTGCCTTCGCGAAGCTGATTGTAGTTTGGAGTAAAGAAACCATCTCTTGATGTTTTGGTGTCTTCCATAAATTGAGCATTGACATTCATTACGAATCCAAGTGCGAATACTGCTAATATTATATATTTTTTCATATTCAATCTTTTTAAACTTTAAACTAATTAATAAATAACTACTTTTTGAGTTTTAACTTCGTTTTCATTAACAACTTTAACTACATAAGTTGCACTGTAGAAATTGCTTACGTTAACTCTGCTTATACCATTAATTTCGTTTGTATAAACAATTCTACCCATAATGTCAATGATTTGAACTAAACCTTCGCCATTAATGATGAGCTCGTTGTTTGATTGATATACGAAACGTTCTTTTTGGATGTCGTTGTTGTTCATTGATAATCTTACAACGAAACGGTTGTGGTCTTGTTGGCCAGAAGCTGTGAATGAATAGTCTTCAAGCAACATATTTGTTTCGATGCCAGTGAAACGGTCAACCAATACGAGATTGTCGAATTCGCCGTTGGTTTTCATGCTGATGGTGTATCTACCCATGACTGAAGCAATGAATGAAACTTCTACCTCAGTGGTATTTCTGTCGTAGTTGAAGATACCATAGCGTACATCGTTGTTATTTACAAATATGTTTGCCACTTTGTCGTTGAAATTATCTAATTTAGGGAAGCCTTCTTTGTTGGCGCCAGCAAAGCTGATGATGACATTGTCATTACCATTGTTGCCACTTGCAATAACGTTGATGCTTTCTGTTTTTTCACTTCTACTTATAGAATTTGCAGAATTTGCATCGTAAGACATTGTCGCATTTTCTTCTATGGCTTTTACGAAGAAACCGTCGCCAACAGAAATTGTGCCGTCGCTGCCGTCATGATAGTCATATGTTCCTTTATCGTTAGCAACAGCAAAGCCGTCAACTAAACCTGAATGTTCAACTTTGCTCCATTCCATGTTGAATGAGAATGGATTGCCGAGAAGTTGGAAGCCTGACATTCTCTTGTCGCCTGTTGTGATGACGAAATCATGTGATGATGATGAATTGAAAACACCTGTAGGAGCGAATGTTTCTCGTTCTTTGTATGATGCCAAATAACCGCGGCCGTTAACGAATGATGTTTCAAGGTCGTTTGTATTGTTTTTGAAGTTAATCCATTCTTTGCCTTGGTTGTTGCCATCGAATTTGTAGAAGTCGTAGCTGTCGTTTACGCCTGTGAATTCTGAAATGTCAGCCTCTGCAGAGAAAGGTACTGAAATGAGTTGCCAGCCAGTCTTGTTTTCCTCTGTCCAATCTTCAGGATTTGTGATGTTCATGACAAATTTACCGTTAAGCTCGTAGTTTTTGTCTGGATTTGTACGACGAAGCTGACCGCCGTCATTGATAATAAAACAAGCAAAATTAGCTGTGTTTATTACATCTGTAGCTATTAAAGCACCACCCTTATTGATAGTTAATGTTGAAGATTTACCATCTGTTCCTTTACGTTCGATGGTGATAGTACCTGCAACTATTTCACTATTGATAGTAGCATGAGCGTAAATAAATGCACTGCCACCAACTTTTGGCATTTCGCCATTGCTCCAGTTTTCAACATCTTCCCATCTGCCATCATTTGCAAAAATACAATAGTCTCTTGTTATAGTATTGTTGCACCAGTTGACTCCTGTGCCGTCATTTTTTGTTGAAACGCCAATTCTATATTCACCGTTTGGTAATCCTGTCCAGATAGTACGGAATTGAGCATCACCTGCTAACAAGAGTGTCGGTTGATAATCTATAGAAAAATGTGATGGAACAGAAAGAATCTCTCCGCCGTCTTTTTGGTAATAAACATGATAAGTGCCTGCGTAATTAGCATTAAGATCCCAATTGTCGTTAGTTAAACGGATGTCAATGCTATTGAATTTAACATCTTTATCTTGTCTGATAAGAACGTCAAATAGATGTCTTGTATATAATGTTGCACTTTGAGTGTATGTTCCGTTATAATCAACCTTGATATTTTCTTTTGTATAATCTGAATAATCAGTGCAAGATACGGTCATTGTGTAAGTGCCTTGAGGAATCAATCCGTTATAAGCACCATAAGCATTGGTTGTGAATGTTATTGTTTGTTCTGTTCCAAAAGCATCAACACCTGTAAATGTGACTGTTGCGTTTTCTAATTTTTCGCTATTTTCATTAATGATAGTACCTTTAACAGTGGCATAGCCCATTACTTTAGCTGTGATAGCTTCAGTTTTTTCTGATTCGCCTAAATCGTATACAGCAGTCACTTGGATTTCATAATCTGAATCCAATCTAGGGGCTAAAAGCAACTCGAAATTAGATTCTGTAGTTGATGTTGGGTCACCAAATGGGTTAACATATTCACCATCACGATAAACGTTATAACCTATTGCGCCATCAACGCCTGTCCAACTGAATTTCACAATGCCTTTTTCGTAGTTCGTTTCTTCTGTTGGATAAACTTTGTCATTTTCAGCTGTTAAGTTAGTTGGTATTGCTAAAGGTGTAATGAATGAAGAAACATTACCTTCAACTATTGTTTCACCTTTTTTAACATCGACTCTCCAGTTGTATTTTGTTGTTGGTGTTAATAAACCTGATGTCCAGCTGCCTGTTGAAACAAAACCTGTACCTTCTGTTTCTATATTTACCCAACCAGTAACATCAGCTAATTCTTCGCCGTCTTTGTTAAGTAAAACACGATATTGTTCTGCTCCATTGTTTTGACCATAATTCCATTCTAATGTAACAACATTGCTGTTAATTATTGTGTTATGTTTAGGTGATGTGTATTCAGCAGCAACAACATTTGATACTTTGTAAGTGTGGACATCAATGTTAGTTGTTATAGTAGTAGCATCGCCATTTGGGTAATAAGTACGTGCACCCATTTCATTCTTGACATCAATGCACCAATTGACAGTTGCATTTGCATTGAGTCCGAGACTAGATGTTTCAAATGAAGCTGATGTTGCTCCTTCTGTAGGAATCCAACCTGTGCGATATGTTTCATTTACCACAACTCTATAGTGTGTTGTATTGGTATTTGTTGCGAAATTCCATGAGAGTGTTGCAACATTACTTACGTTTTCTGCGTTGTTTTCTGGAGAAACATTTGTTACATTACCTGGGATTATAGGTGTAAGTGTGACATTTTCAGTTATATTGTCATTATAATTGAAAGTTTTTTCTGCAATAGTAGCACCTTCATATTTGTTTGCGCTTACAGTTGCAGAGTATGTGCCGCAAGGAAGGTTGCCGCTGTATTGGCCGTTAGCGTCTGTTGTGAATGTGAATGTCTTCTCAACGTCAGCTTCGAGCGCTGTTGTACCAACGTATTGAATTGTTGCACCTTCGATAGCATTGCCTAATTTGCCTTTTACAGTACCAGCTACAGATGCACATCCTGATACATAAACATTGATGTCAGAGCCAAGTGACTCGCCAAACTCGCTGTATACTGCAGTAGCTTTTACAACATAAGGGTTGCCGCTGTTGTAGTTGATACCGTTTAATGTGTAGAGATTAGATGCTAAGTTTTCTTTTAATAAGGAACCGTCAACATAAATATTATAAGAATCAGCACCTATTAAAGATGGAATTCCATTAAATTGAATGTTTGCAGAAGCTTCTGTGTTAGAACCAGGATAAACGTTGATGACATTATTTACAAATGATGGCTTTTTCAATGAGATGAATGATTCAACGTTTCCGTTTGCTGATTCATTATTGTTACGGACATTTACTTGCCAATAATATTTAACGTTTTCTGTTAATCCGCTATGTGTGTATGAACCACTTGTGCCTTCAATTGCTGTCCAATCTTTAGCAACTTCTAAGTTCTCTGAGTCTGTGCCAAGCAATACTTGGTATTCTGTAATTTCACCTTCTTGATATTGCCATGTTAAAGTTGCTTCAGTGCCTTCGAAAATTGAAGGAGATGTGTATTCTGGAGCTGAAATTGAACTTGTTGTGAAAGAATAAATAGCGATTTCTTCGCCACCTTCATGTACTGATCTTTGACCTAAGTCATTCTTGACGTCAACAGCCCAATAGTATGTTTTGCCAGTTACAAATTCAGGAAGTGTAAACTCACCAGTTGTTGTAGCATTGTTGGTTTCTACCCAACCGTTGCCATTTACATATTCAAAACCATAACCACGATCATATAAAACTCTATAATTTTCTGTTCCTTTAGCGAATTGGAATTTGATAATATTGCTTGTAACGCCTGTTGCGCCGTCGGCTGGAGAAATAGGAGTTACGTTGTCTGGGAGACTTGCAACTGAGAATGTGTAAACAGTTCCTTCAGTTGTACCTGCTGAGTTCCTTGCGTTTACTTGCCAAGTATGTTCACCTGATGATAAACCAGATGTTTGGTAAGAACCTGTTGTAGTTGTGCAGAGTGTCCAATCGATTTTAATATTGCCATCTAACAATACTTGGTATTCTTCTGTGTTTAAGCCGAATTCCCATGATAATACAGGGTTGACTAAATCTGTTGCACCGTTTGTTGGAGAAATATTTGATATTGTTTCAGGAACTGAAGTGATAGCTTTTGTTGTGAAATTATATATGTCACTTTCTGCTGTTTTAGGGTCATCGTTTTTATCATTTGTAGCAACGACTTTCCAAAAATACTGAGTTCCAGAATTTAAACCATTTGTTTGGAAGTCAACTTCATCAGTTGTTTTTGCAATTACGTCTGTTATAGCAGTTAAGTTTTGTTCACTTTCACCCAAGAATATTTGGTAATGAGTGGTGTTTTGGCCTAATGTAAATCTTAACAATGGATTGATAAGATTAGTTGTATTGTCGTATGGTAGATTAAGCGTAGGTTTATCTGGAGTTGGAGTTTCAGCTGAACCGCCTGACGAATATTTGAATTTAACTTGTGGCAAGCTACCTCCTGATGAGAAAGTTGTTTTAGAAGTAGATTCCAAAGTTGGATCAAACGATCCACTTGCTCTTTTGTAAACACTTCTGATTATATTGTTACCTTCACTATCTTGTACTTTAGCATTGTATGTATTGAATGTTGTATATTTACCAGTATCTGTTCCTGTATAGTCATATACACATAACAAAACATTATTGCCAGTATATGCAAATTCATTATCCAATTTCAAATCATACCATTTTGCATTAGCATCAATTGTAATCTTACCATCATAAACAAGGTCTGATTCATTCACTAAGATTGGATAACTAGACATATATCTACTGGTTTCTGTATTAACCATGTAAATCTTTATATTTCTTTCTTGTGTCTGTAATGTAGTTTTTACGTTAAAAGCAACATTTGTGATAGTACTTCAATTTGTTATACCTAATTCTTCTGCAAGATAAATTTGTTGAGAAGTTGTATAATGATAATTTGTATTAAATGGAAGATCATTAGAAGCATTTGCTACATATCCACCTACTGTACCATCAATTGTCACTTCTTGTGCCAACAAAGACGAACTTAATCCTCCCAAAAGGCACATAATCATTGTTAAAAGTAAAAATTTCTTCATTTTCTTTTGTTATGTTAATAATTTATATTCTTCGCAATTGCCTTTATTTGCTATAAAAAACAAAAAACCAAAGGAAGCATCATTTTTTGTAAATGATGTTAATCTCTTCAGTTTTAGTTTATTAGCAATTATTAGTTGTCTTTTTCAGGGGTTGAAAAAAACTTTGCAAAAGTACAGCTTTTTTATTTAAAAGTCAATAGGTTAGATTGAAAAAATTAAAAGTTGAAAATTAGCTGTCAGAGTTCTTAGCTCTTAGCTCTTAGTTCATAGTTTAAACACAAAATTCGTCAATCGACAGCTTGAAACAAGGTCGTCGTCTTCGTTTTTGATGTCGATATTCCAGACGTGTGTCTGTCGTCCTTTGTGTATGATGGTTGCAGTGGCGTAGACATAAGTCCCGACTTTCGCAGCTTTCACATGGTTTGCGCTCATCTGCATCCCGCGGATAACGTATTCTTTCGGGTCGCAATAATATGCAGACCCAACGCCACCGATGCTTTCTGCAAGTGCCATGCTTGCGCCTCCGTGCAACATGCCGTAAGGCTGCGATAACTCTTTCTTCACAAACATACGAGCATAAACGTAACCTTCTCTTATTTCAAGATATTCAATGCCGAGAGTCTCCATCATAGTACCCTCGTTCAATGCGTTCATTTTTTCTATTAAATCCATGGTAAAGTTGATAGTTGTTAGTTGATAGTTAATTGTTAATAGTTGATAGTTAATGTTGATAGTCAGTTCTTAGTTCTTAGTTCTTAGTT
>JAFOBJ010000008.1 GCA_017381865.1 Bacteroidales bacterium | reverse complement strand
TGAAACACCGCCAGAAACATTTGAACCTGTTACGTCATTAATACAGATTAAAATATTTTTACCTGTGTATTCAAAATCTGTAATGTCAATTGAATTCCAAGCATTATAAGTAGTGAATTCTACATTACCTGAGAAAACTAAATCTGATGCTGACATTGCTCTGAAAGAATTACCTACTATAGCATAATCTTCTGAGTTTACCATGTAAATCTCAAGATTACGGGTAAATGGGTATTTTTCAGTTTCAGCTGCTACATCAGCTGTTTTGAATGCTATGCTTTCAATAGTACCTGATGATTTGCCGATTTCTTCAGCTGTATAGAATTGCTGAGTGATGGCCCATTTGTTGGCACAAAAAGCAGGAACGTTTTTGCTTGTAGTTACTTCATGTTCACCGACTGTACCATCGATGGTAACTACATCTTGTGCGTTGAGAGTTCCGAACAAACCCAGCACACATAAAATTGCGAAAAGTAAATTCTTTTTCATTTGTTTAAAATTTTAGAATAATGATTTTCAATTAAAAAAAGTTTAAGGGGACAAAGATATAAAAAAATCATAATTGAGCGTTAGGAACTGAGGATTTTTTTAATTCATAATTCATAATGCATAATTCATAATTGAGAAATTGTAGAGACGTCACCTCTGTGGCGTCTCAACGGATTTCTGGATTTCCGGATTTCTGCCTGTAGCGTCCCAACGGTCAATGGTCAACGGTCAATGGTAAAAAAAAGAGAGACGCAGCAAAATTCTTCAAATTTTGATACGTCTCTACTCTTTTGCTGTGAGCAGCGAGCCTTGGGCTTAGAGCAATTGCTCACAGCTCATGGCTCACGGCTCATAGCCTATTATTTCTTAACAAAGCGTCTTACAGCTTCACCGTTTTCTGTAACGACTTTCACGAAGTAAACTCCGCTGTTTAAGCTTGTCACATCAATGACCATTGACTGTTGACCGTTGACCATTGACTGTTGTCTTCCATAAACATCATAAATCTCTACTGTCAGTGTCTGTGTCTGAGTCAGTGTCTCAATATAGAGTTTGTCGTTAACTGGATTTGGATAAACATTGAATGATGATGTCAATTCTGCAATATTTTCTCCAGTCAATGTTGTTTCACAAACTTCGTCTGTCTTGTCTGATTCGCCGCCGTCATTGATAGCTGTAACTGTGAAGCAATATTCTTTACCTGTTTCTAATTCAGTCATATCGACAACTGTTACAGTAACTGTTCCGAGTAAATCTTCGCCTTCATAGATGTTATATTCTGTTGCACCATCAACGGCATCCCATGATAATTGAAGTTCGTTTTTAACCAAAGCTTTTATTGTGAAGTTTTGTGGTGTTGCTGGTTTTTCAACGCCTTCTTCAACTAATGTTGTAGCGCAAGCTTTTTCTGATTCTGCTGATTCTCCGCCATCATTAACAGCTGTCACTGTGAAACAGTATTCTCTTCCTGCTTGTAAACTTGTTGCGATGTGTGTTGTTTCTGAAACTGAGAGAAGTTTTACAATACCTTGGTAAACATTATAAACTTTTGCACCTTCAACAGCATCCCATGTCAATTGGATTGTTGATTCTGTCAATGCTTCAGCTTTGAGATTTGTTGGTGTTGCTGGAGCTTCATCTGGTGTTGCTTCGAATGTTTTAGCACATACTTCAGCTGACTTAGCTGATAATTTATCGCCATTAACAGCTACCACTGTGAAGCAGTAGCTTGTATTAGCTTCCAAATCTTCAACCATATAAGATGTTTCTGTTACTGATGTTACAACGAGATTATCGCCGCTGTAAACATTATAGCTTGTTGTATTTTCAGAAGCATTCCATGTCAATTTGATTGATGAAGAGCTGAAAGCTACAGCCTTAACATTATCTGGAATTGTTGGAGCTGTTGGGTCGACTGGTGTTTCTGGAGTGATTTGTGAATCTGTAACGAGTTTTACGTTATCGAGGCACAATGCGCCGCCGTCTGTTTGTTTGTAGTGGTGGAAACCGATATATAATTCTTTACCAGCGTAATCTTTCAAAGAATAAGCTTTTGTTTCGCCAGTTTTATCGCTATATCTTTCAAACCATACATCTGTAAAGTTAGTTCCGTCTTCTGAAACAACGACTGAATATTGGTCTGTCTTAGCATCTTCAGCTTGTCTGATATCCCATTCGATAATTGAAGTTTCTGTAATGAAATATGGTTTTTCTGTTACGATATAGTTGTCTGGAGTGTATATTTCATCTTTAAATGTATCGTATGTCATTGAATATACAGCCATTGTACCGTCAACACCTTTATAATAAGTCTTAACGCCTTCAACCATATCTGCAAATGGGAAATCTTTAGGTGAAGCCCAGTTAGGACATGAGTGACTTGCTGCTGAGCCTTGGAATACGCGCATTTCAGCAATGCCATCGTTGAAATCGACTGCGAATGTTGTTGCTCTTGACTTTGTTTCAGCACAAGCTTCTTCAGATTTTTCTGATTCCAAATCTTTTGCTGCTGTAACTGTGAAACAGTAGTTTGTACCTGGAGTTAAGTCAGCAACAGTGTATGTTGTTGTTGCCAAGCCTTTAGTGATAGCTTCTTCTACATCTTTTTGGTAGACATTATATGTTGCGCCTTCAACAGCGTCCCATGTCAATTGGATTTCTGTATCGCTTAATGCTTCTGCTTTCAAATTTGCAGGAGCATTTGGAGCTGGATTTAATTCTTCTCCAGAGCCGTCATCAACGAGTGTGAATTGAACTTGGTTCACCTCAGCTTTGACAGTTCCTGTTACTGATGATAAATTTGTTGCAAGAATTTCTGAATATGCATTTTTATAAAGCATTCTGCTTTCTGATCTTCCTTCAGATTTATATGATGGAACTTTTGCTTCATATTTTCCTGTAACGTCATTTACGCATAACAAGATATTTTTACCTTTTTTGTATGTGAAAGGTGTTGTGAAATTTACAACAGTCCATTGGTCTGGAGTAGCAAATGTAACACTGCCGTCAAAAACCAAATCTTGTTCTGTAACAGCAACCCAGTCTGATGTGCTTTCAAATGATGTTTTATCAGTATTTACCATATAAATTTTAAATTTACGAGTAATACCAACACCATAAGTAGGTTGACCTTCTCTTGGTTTCAACATAAAAGCAAAGTTTGTTATTTTGCCTGATTTTTCTTGCATTTCTTCTGCAACAAAAATCTGTTGTGCAACACTATATGTAGCATCTGTATATGTTGGTGAATATTTTGTTGAAGCATCACCGCTACCAATTGAAATTGTTTCTGCTTCTTGTGCTCTGAGGCCACCTAATAAGCCTAACACGCACACTAATGATAGTAATAATTTTTTCATATTTGTTAGTATTTAGTTTATAATTTCTTTTTTTGCTGTGAGCATCGAGCTTTGAGCAGTGAGTTTTGTGCGCTCATGGCTCATTGCTTAATAAATCTCTTAACCATTTCACCGTTTTCTGTAACGACTTTCACGAAATAAACTCCACTCTTCAAGTTTGCCACATCTATTGAGTTGCTGAGTTGCTGAGTTGCTGAGTTGCTGAGATTTTGAATTCTTCCATAAATATCGTAAATCTCTACTGTCAGTGTCTGAGTCAGTGTCTGAGTCTCAATATAAAGTCTATCGCTAGCTGGATTTGGATAAACGTTGAATAAAGAAGTTGTCATTTCTTCGATTGCATCTTCATCTGTGAAAGCGAATTTTGCGAAAGGAACTGCTGCTACTTTATCTTTAGCTTCAATAGCTTTTGCTGTTGGATCGAATGGCATGAATTCGTCGCTGCTCCACACACATCTTGTTCCGTCTTCTGCTGGAACGACAAAGCTTGTGAAATAGCTGTCGTAATAACACATTTGGCCTGACAAGTCATTTACGCAAACCAAAACATTTCCGCCTGCATATTTGAAATATTTATCAAAATCTATTGTAACCCATGAGTTTGCTGTAAATTTAACATTACCAGAGAAAACAAGGTCTTCGCTTTTAACTTGTTCCATATTCAAGCCATTGAATGTTGAGTTTTCTGTATTTACCATATACACTTCAATCCAACGAGGATTTTCTTCATACCACATATCTGTCTTGAAAGACAAGCTTTTAACAAATCCACCTTCCATTCCTATTTCTTCTGCTGTATAATATTGTTGTGAAATAGAATATTGAGAAACTACGAAGATTGGTGCAAATCTGTTCATTGATTCGCTATAAGAACCGACTGTTCCGTCAACAACAACTGCTGTTGCATCATCTTCTGGTTCATCGCCTGGTTGTTCTGGTTCATCACCGACTTCTCCAAAAGCGAATTTTACAAAAGAAACAGCTGCAACTTTTTCTTTAGCTTCGACAACTCCAGTCGTTGGATCGAATGGCATGAATTCATCACTGCTCCATATACATCTTGTTCCGTCTTCTTCTGGAACTACGAAGCTTGTAAACCAACTGTCATAAGGGCACAAAGCTTGTCCTGACAAATCGTTGACACAAACCAAAACATTGCCACCAGCATAGTTGAAAGCCTTGTCAAATTCTATTGCAACCCATGAACTTGGAGCAAATTTAACATTGCCAGAGAAAACAAGGTCTTCGCTTTTAACTTGTTCCATGCTCAAACCGTTGAATGTAGAATTGTCTGTATTTACCATATACACTTCAATCCAACGAGGATTTTCTTCATACCACATCATATCTGTTTTGAAAGACAAGCTTTTTATAGAGCCTTCTTCCATTCCAATTTCATCTGCTGTATAGTATTGTTGTGAAATAGAATATTGAACAGTCGAAAAAATAGGCGCAAACCTACTCATTGATTCACTATAAGAACCAACTGTTCCGTCAATAACGACTTCTGTGTCTTGTGCTTTAAGTGTTCCAAACATTGCGAGAACACAAATAATTGCTGTAAGTAAACTTTTCTTCATATAATTTATTTTTTAATTATTCTCTATAATATAATCGGTTTACAAAGATAATATTTTTAATTCATAATTCATAATGCACAACGCATATTTTTTTACTATTAACTGTTGACCATTGACTGTTGACTGTTGACAAAAAAAAGAGAGACGCAGCAAAATTCTTCAAATTTTGATACGTCTCTACTCTTTTGCTGCGAGCAGCGAGCATTGAGCTTAGAGCAATTGCTCACAGCTCATAGCCTATTATTTCTTGATGAATCTCTTAACAACTTCACCGTTTTCTGTAACAACTTTAACAAAGTAAACGCCACTGTTCAAGTCTGTCACATCAACAACCACACTGCCTTGTTGTCTTGTTGTCTTGTTGTCTTGTTGTCTTCCGTAAACATCATAAATCTCTACTGTAAGTGTCTGTGTCTGTGTCTCAATATAAAGTTTATCGTTTACAGGATTTGGATAAACATTGAGTGAAGAAGCGATTTCTGCGATACCTTCTGGTTCTGTCTTACCGCAAGCTTCTGCCGATTCTTCTGATTCAACGTCGCCATTAACAGCTGTCACTGTGAAGCAATATTCTGTATTTGGTGTTAAACCAACGATATTATAATATGTATAAGATGTTTTTGCGACCAAAGTATCTGCGCTATAGATGTAATAACGTTTTGCATTTTTAGCTTCGTCCCAAGAAACTTTAACTGATGTTGAGCTTGTTGCTTCAACTTTTACGTTAGCTGGAACAGCTGGAATAATGTTCATTGTTGTTGCGCAAGCAAAGTCTGACTTGTCGAATGACTCAATAGTTTTGTTAACGCTAGAAACTGTGTAACAATATTCTGTACCTGCAGTCAAACCTTCTACTGTATATGTTGTATCTGCAACGATATCAACGATTTCTTCGCCCCAGTAGACTTTATAACCAGCGGCTTTTTCAACTTTTGACCAAGTCAATACAATTGTTGATGTGCTTGTTGCTTCTGCAAAAATTTCTGTTGGAGGTGTAAGAGTAAGTTTCAATGTCTTAGCGCAAGCTTTTTCTGAAGCTACTGATTCCATAATGCCGTTAAAAGCTCTTACGACATAGCAGTAATCTGAATTTTGGTTTAATTTTTCATCTACATATGTTAATTCTGTCACATTAGCAACAAATTCATCATTGCGATAGATATTGTAGCTTGTAGCATTTTCAGCAGCTTCCCATGTCAATTCGATTGAGAATTCATCGATTGTTGTAGCTACTACGTTAGCTGGAGTTGCTGGCAAGTTTTCTGAATCAATGACTTGGAGCTCGAATGTGAATTCGCCTTCAGCGGCAACTACTACATAATATTTACCTGCAGGATATTCAACAGCGTAGATTTCATTAACATCAGATTCGCCTCTTGTCTTTGCGTCTGAAGGATTTGATAATCTGATATTATCAACGCATACATAGAATTTACTTTCTTCTTTATGATGTAAAACGATATGATAATCACCATATTCAAGTCCTAATTCTGCGAATTTTGCACCGAGGTCAACTACATAGTTTGTAAATACGCCTGAAGTTGGAGTAATTTCTTCGATGAATGTCATTGTTTCGCCGTCTTTTGAAACTTCAACTTTAACATGGTCAATTGTACCTTCACCTAAAACATCGCACATTGCATCAAATGATAATTTTGAATTTTCTGTGATGCTATATACTTTCTCTGTTACAATGACATTGTCAGCGACAAAGTAATTTGGCTGTACATTTGTTCTGAAAGAGTAAGAAATGATACCATTAGTTCCGTCAACGCCGCCATTTTTAGTAAGTTCCCAGTTATTTACTGTATTGTTATAAGCTTTAACTGTCCAGCCATTCAAAACGTCTTCATTGAAATCGAAGAAGAATTCTGATTTAACTTCCACATTACCTTTGAAATCATTATCGTTTGAAGGGCCGCCATTGCCGTTAAAGTCTTCTTTATAGATAGCCATTTTTGCGTTTATACCTTCTACTCTAGCCAACAAAAGTGATGTATCTGGCAATTCAAATGTGTAGACTGCATCTGGAGTAACAGCGTCTTGTGCTTCACCTGGCAACAAGTAATTGTCGTGTAAACCAGCGAATTCTGGAGTGTCAGAATATTTGCAGTCTGTCATTACAACTTTTTTAGCGATTTCATAAACATCGCCTGTTGCTGGAGTGTAAGCATTAGCTGTCATAGGAACAAGCATTGTTGTATCTTCGTAAGAAATGACAAGATTACCGTTTACTTCGCCATCTACCTGAGCGTTTTCGTTATAAGCGACTTCCACAACGACAGGATTTGCTGTATAGTCAATATTTTCTGGCAATACGAAGAAATCGTTGTCAACTTTAATATCTTTAATTGTTGTAGCTACAGCCTTAACGCTTACTTCATAAGGTTTTTCTTCTGACCAATAACCGCCGAGCATTGCTTCGCCCAAGTCAACTGTTTCTGGAGAAACTTTAACGACAGCCTTAGTTTCCATTTCAAATCTTACTTGGTTGACATGATTTTTAAATGCTAATGTTGCTGTTCCATAGTTTACCGGCAAATTATTTACATCATATGCGAATGAACTTGTACTGAAGTAAGATCTTTTTTCACCTCCTGGTTCAAACATATAGAAAAGGTGATAGTTTGACGATTCAGCAACACCTGTTTTGTCATAAACGAAGAGAACGAAATTACCGCCTGTATAATTGAAAGCATGAGAGAAAGGAATTGTTACCCATGTATCTTTATAACCTGAAATTTCTACATTACCATCAAATACTTTGTCAGCTGCTGTAACAGGTTCGAAACCACCTATCATATTGTTACGGTTGATGTATTTTATATAGACTTCATATTGTCTTGTTGTTGCGCCAACGTTATTAGCCAATTTGAAAGCAACGCTGTGGATTGCGCCGAGGTTTCCGCCGAGGTCTTCTTCTGTATATACTTGTTGTGAAATAGAATACTTGACATAATCTGTTGTTGGCAAAGAATATTCACTTCCTGTAGGATTTTTATCAGCACCAACTTCTATTATAGCTGTTGTTGTTACACCGCCTTCGTCATCGTCTTCATTGCCGTCACCTGGTTCTGGATCTGGTGTTGGATCTGGATCTGGTGTTGGATCTGGTGTAGGATCTGGTGTAGGTTCTTCACCGCCTTCGCCTGCCGCGAAAATGAATCTGATGTGATTTGTATATGAGTAAGTTGTACCTGACACAGATGAAATATTATTCACATCTATTGCATTATCAGAAGTACAATATAATGTTCTTAATGCATAAGCTTCATTGTAACCAGCCTCAAACTGATTCCAATTCGATGTCACGCCAACGCCTGTTTTGTCATACATACATATTACCAAATCGCCGCCTGTATATTCAAAACCTTTTGTAAAATCTATAGATACATCTTGTGGAGTTGTAAGAGTTGCAGGAAGTGCAAGAGTTCCTTCATAAACGATATCAGCATCTGTAACTTCAACCCAATCTGTTGTATTAGCAAAAGCTGTCTTGTTTATATTTTTCATGTAGACAACAATATTGCGTGTAGTTGATGCACCTGTACTATGAACAAAAGTAAGTCTATTGATAGTACCTGTCTTACCTTGCATATCTGCAGCAGTATAAATCTGCTGAACTACGCTGTAATTAAAATAATCAGCTATAGGATTACACCATGATGGAAATGATTGGTTGCCTTTCCATTCAACTGTTTCCTGTGCATTAACATTGCCGAACAATGCAAATACGCACATAATTGCAAAAAGTAAAGTTCTTTTCATATTGTTAAAAGTTTAATTTATTATTCAAAAAGATACATTCTCTGTGATTTGCAAAAATATATTTTTTTTCAACATGAAAAAGAACGAAATAGAGAAAAATATTACGTTTTTAGGTCAACAGACAACGGACAACAGTCAATAGTCTTTTGGTTTAAGGTTTAAAGATTAAGGTTTAAGGTTTAAAGTGATGTAGTAATGTAGTAATGTAGTAATGTTTGATAGTTAATTGTTAATTTAAAAAAAGGAGTCAGGAAAACTCCTAACTCCTTATTTCATTTTTTAGAATTTAACTGAAAGTTGTGCTTGCCATAAGTTGCCCATGTGGTCAAATCCTGGTTTGTCTTTCATTGTGTAGTTTAATAAAAGACGAAGGTTTTTGTATGGCCACCAGTCGATACCAACCATATAATATGTTGAGTTTTTCTCTGGATTGTGAACATCTTGTCTGAAGAAATCATAACGTGCAACTGGACGTATTCTTTGGTCTTTTGCAATATCGAACCAATAACCACCTGCTACATAGAAACCGTCTGAGTCAAGAGTGTAGACTTGTCCATTGTTAGCCATATCTGTCTTACCAGTAATATATTCTGAACGTACTGTAAGTCTGCCATTTTCATATTTACCGCCAAAAGTAAGACGATCTCTGTTAGCGTTATTTTCATTTGCTCCAGCAAGATAATAATTACCGTCATAATATGAAACTGCAAGCATCAAGCCTTCAACGCCAGGACATACTTCGATGCTACCTGCAATATCTTTCAATAAGTTAGCGTCTTTATTATTCATACCGTTACCATTGAACATACCTAATTTATATGTAAGGACTGGTATTTCTTTTCCGTTTCTTTCAAATTTAAAGAAGTTACCGTAAATCATCAAACCCACGTCACGACCGCCTGAATATGCCTTAACGCCAGACATATCGCTGTAGCCAGAAAGTTTGCTGATAACTTGTGCATACTCAATACCTTCGAGAGTAAGAGGTGATTGAGGGTTTTCAAATGTGAAAGGAATTTTGAACTGACCAGCTTGGATGTTAAAGCTTTTGTGCAATTTAACTTTAACGAAGCCATCGACTAATTTTGGAGTGCCAGCCAAATCACCTTGAACGCGGAATTCCACGTTTTTGCTAATGTTGCCTTTGAAATCGAGACGAGCACGACGAACATTGAAAGTGTTGATTTGGTCCAATGTCATTGCGTCATTTGACAACTGACTTTCATAGTCATATTGGATGTTCATCCAACCGCTGATTGACAAATAGTCGCCGATTAATTTTTTCTTTTCCTGTGCATTGATTGTTGACAATGATGTCAATGCGAACATCATCACGATTAAAAGTAAAGATTTTCTTTTCATCATCTTATTTTTTAAAAGATTTGTTAATACCTACATTATTTATTATTCATCTGATTCATGGTTTGGTCGACGCCTTGGGTCACGAAGCTTTTTATGAAGTTAGCAGCGACTTCGAGGCGAGGGTTGATGATGTCGAGTTCAGACGGTTTCCATTTGCCGAGCACGAAGTCGATTTGTTTTCCACGAGGGAAGTCGTCGCCAATTCCGAATCGAAGTCTTGGAAAAACATTTGTGCCTAAACATTCAATTATATTAGCGAGGCCGTTATGTCCAGCGTCGCTGCCTTTTTTTCTCATGCGCAGCGTTCCGAGAGGAAGCGCAATTTCATCAAGGACAACAAGAACATTCTCAATTGGAATCTTTTCCTGTTGCATCCAGTATTTAACGGCTTTTCCGCTGAGGTTCATATATGTCGTTGGTTTAATCACGACCATAGTACGACCTTTATAACGCAATTCCGACACCTGAGCTAAGCGCGACGTTGTAAAAGTTCCTTTTAAATCATCATTAAGATAATCAGCGACTTTAAAGCCGATATTGTGTCGTGTATCATCATATTCGACACCGATATTTCCCAGACAAGCGATTAAATATTTCATGGTGCAAAGATAGTAAAAGTCTATAAGACTACAAGACTACAAGTCAACAAGTTTTTTGCTATTGGCAACGAGCAGCGAGCAATTATCATCACCGCTCACATCTCACTGCTCATTGCTCACAACAAAAAAGAGGAACTTTGGAGTTCCTCTTTTATATTGAGTAGTATTTTAAACAAAGAATTATTCTTCTGTTTCTTCAGCGATAGCTGATTTCTTAGCTTTAACGTCGCAAACGATGTTGTTAGCTGCTACTAATGGAGTAACGTTTTCGATTGTGAGGTCTTTAACTCTGATAGCTTGGTTAACGTTTAATTCAGAGATGTTTACCATAACGAAAGCTGGAAGATCTTTGATTAAACCTTTAACTTTAAGACGTGGGATTCTAATTTTGAGTTTACCACCGCGCATAACACCTGGAGATGTACCTTCTGTGCGAACTGGAAGAGTAACTGTAATAGGTTTTTCTTCTGTTACATGTAAGAAGTCAGCGTGGAGAACTTCGTCTGTAAGTGGGTGATATTGAACATCTTGAAGAACTGTACGGTAAACTTTACCATCGATTGTGAAGTCAACGATGTAAGTTTCTGGAGTAAAGAGGATAGTTTTGAAACTTTTTGCTTCTGTGCAGAAACGTACTTCTTCACCTTGACCGTAGATAACGCATGGAACTAAGCCATTAGCGCGTAATTGTTTAGCATCTTTTTTCCCTACGTTCTCACGAAGAGAACCGCTCAATGATACTGAATTCATAATTTAATTTTAATTTGTTTGTTAATAATTTATTAATTGAGACGCCAAATGACGTCTTTATTTTTCAGAGACGCCACAGGAGTGACGTCTCTACATTTTATTTCTTGAATAAGTCGCTTAATGATTCGTAGTTTTCAACGCGTTTGATAACTTCTGCGAAGAGAGGAGCTGTTGAAAGGACGTGAATCTTGCTGCTTGGGTTTGTCAATGGAATAGTATCTGTTACGATAACTTCGTCGAATACAGAGTTTTCGATTCTTTCCATTGCGCTACCTGAGAAGATTGGGTGAGTTGCGACAGCGCGGACGCTACGAGCGCCACTATCTTTAATTAATTGACCTGCTTTTGTGATTGTGCCAGCTGTGTCAATCATGTCGTCGATGAGGATAACGTCTTTATCTTTAACGTCACCGATGAGCAACATTTGTTCGATAGCATTTGGTTTTGAACGTTGTTTGTGACAGATTGAGAACACAGTGTTCAACATCTTTGCGTATGAAGCAGCGCGACGAGTACCGCCAGCGTCTGGAGAAGCTACCATTAAATTAGGTAAGTTAAGGCTTTCGATATAAGGAACGAAAATCTTTGATGCGAAGATGTTATCGACAGGAACGTTGAAGAAACCTTGGATTTGATCAGCGTGGATGTCCATAGTGATGATACGAGTAACACCAGCTGTTGTCAATAAGTCAGCCATCAATTTAGCTGCGATACTGATACGAGGACGGTCTTTTCTGTCTTGACGTGCGAAGCCGAAATAAGGGATAACGGCGATGATTCTACGTGCTGAAGCGCGTTTTGCAGCATCAACCATCAACAATAATTCCATCATGTTTTCTGTTGGTGGGAATGTTGATTGGATCAAAAAGACATCTCTTCCGCGGATATTTTCATCGAAACTTGGTTGGAATTCACCGTCGGCGAAAACCAAAACGCTTGATTGTCCGAGTGGTTTGCCATAATGTTTAGCGATTTCATCTGCTAAATAGCGAGTGGCTCTACCTGAAAAAATTGATACTAAAGGCTCTTGCATGACGTTAATTTTAAGTGTGTTTTAAAATTTTTGCAAAAATAATAAAAATTTTCTTTGTCGTAACAAAAATTTTACTACTTTTGCACTCGCAAACCGATCATTGAAAATAATGCCTAGGTGGCGGAATTGGTAGACGCGTCGGTCTCAAAAACCGATGAGGTAACACTCGTGCCGGTTCGATCCCGGCCCTGGGTACAACGAAGGAGCTTCAGAATTTCTGAGGCTCTTTTTTTTGTTTGGCTAAAGACTAAAGTCTTAAAAAACTAATTCCTTAGTTCCCCAGTTCCTCAATTCCTTAGTTCCTCAATTCCTTAGCTCCTCAGTTCCTTAATTCCTAATCAAAATAATTTGTTTTATTCCTAAAATGCCAAAAATAGGAATAATATATGGTGTTTATTGCATAAAAATCACAAAATAGGAATAATATAATTATTATAAATCTAGACATAAAATACTGTTTAACAATTACTTAAACACACATTTACATTATCCGTCGTGTATTTTATCACAGCGGATATTTTTTTTGTATTTAACGAAACAATGTCCCAATAGAGTGTTGTTCGTTTGAATTTTATTTATAAATTTGCGGTGCTATTGGATAAATAGCAGACATATTGAAAGTGTTTTCGCAGTCCTTGTTAGAAAATGTGGAAGTTTTCAGAAGTAAAGGAATACGAACAGCACTCACTCCTTGTATAGCTATGTGGCTATGCACTCTCTGTGCATATACCTCATACTGTTCAAGTGTGGGGCATTGTATCGTTTATTTTACTTCAGGTATTCCACAACCTTCTAACAGATAAACGGAAAGCAACTCCACACTTTCTTTTTTTATAAACCGACATTTTGGAGTTGGATGTTGTAAAAAAGAGAATAATGGTATGATAAAAATTAGCAAGATTCTTTTATTGCTTTGTGTGATATGCCTATTCTGTAATATTTCTAATGCACAAAATGACGCTTTCTTCTATGAAAATTACGAACAGAGATCTAAAGAAGATTTGATGGGTTTTGTCTTCGGTAATTTTAACAGTGAGACCAATGGTTTTGACTTCGGACAGTTCTCAACAGATGAGTTTGGTTTTAACTTCGGCGATTTTTCTGATGAAGAAAACGGTTTTAACTTCGGCGAGTTTGACTTAGAGGATGTGGATGCTTCATTGGGAAGCGGATTGCTTATGTTAAGCGGATTAGCATTTGTTAGATTGAGAATTAAAAAAAGAAAATAAATTAAAATATAACATTATGAAAAAACTTACATTATTTTTAATTGCATTTGTGATGGCATTCACATCATGCAAGCCAGAACCTGAAGGAAATGAGAACAACGGCAGTAACAGCGGAGAAGCTAACAAAGTAAAGGTAAGCTGTAGCATTCCTATCAACAAAGATACACGTTCAGATTTTACAGGATTATTTGAAGACGGTGTTATTAACTGGAGTAATGGCAGAGAATGTGTGTATTTAGCAATACCAGGAGATGAACCAAAGGTGGTAGAATTGGAAGGCTATTGTGACGGTTATAAACCAGAGATAGAATTTATAGCCTATGTAGATGAAAACCTTCTCACAGCAGGTAAATCATACGATATATGGTATTTCGGACATTCGCAACAGTTAGACACAGCTTATGTTAGTTTGGTTGACGGAAACAAGATAGAAGGCAGCATAGCAAAACAAACTGGCCGATTGGAAGACTTAGGCTATTCTCATATAGCAAGTACATCTGTTAAAGCTGTTATGGAAAACGGAGAAGTCAAACTTCCATTAATAGGGACCTTGAGAAGCAAGATAGCAATAGCATTGCTGGATTTGGAAAATCTAACCACAGGATTATTCGGCAGTGCCGTGAATACTGACTACACATTAGAATACAATGCAGAAACAGGCAGATATGAATTTAATGTCATTGAAGATGAGAACGCAAGTATTGAAACTGAACCTGCTGAAGGAATCTCATATATTGCATTTTTGCCAAATGATAATAATAAGGTCGAGTTGAAATGTAGAAAATATTGTGATATAAAATATGTATTTTACAATGGCATTAAAGAGAATAAGATATATCATAGACTTGATGAAAATGAAAATATGACATATTTGGAATGGAAAGCGATGTCTCCAAATGTAAATGGCTTTGAATATGTTGATTTAGGTTTGCCATCTGGCTTGAAATGGGCTAAATATAATCAAGGATCTACATTGGCAGTACCAGAAGATTATGGAGGTTATTACCTTGATTATAAAGTTACGTGGGATGGATGGGAACTATCTTTGCAGAAAGATTGGGAAGAATTAAGGGATAATTGCACATGGTTATGGACTATGCAGAATGGTATTAATGGATATACGGTAACTGGACCTAATGGCAATTGTATCTTCTTGCCAGCTTCGGGTTATTATCACTATGACAAGGATGTATTTTATCAAATTGGCGTTAGTGGTAATTATTGGGTTTCAAACTCATATCCCCAACAGAAATATGTAAAGTTCAATGAAAGTAATAATTATCAATACTCACTTGAATCTACTCAATATAAATATTATTACAGTATCCGCCCAGTAACAAAATAACATAGCATTTAATAATCCCCCCATTAATTCAGAAAGTGTTTTCGTGTATCCAAATAAAGTAATGGGATTTTCAGAATCAAGGATTTTATTTACGATCTCTTAAAATAATCGAAATTGCCTCACACTTTCTTTTTACATTAACCGCACTGAGAGGTAAGTGTAACTTAAAAGAATAATATATGAATACTGACAAAAAAGATGAAAAAATGTTAAATCATTCAGAGAATGATACCCAGCTTGCAAAAGTAACAATTTATGTAGATGCCAATATTATTCATGAAGCAGAAACTTTTGGGATAGATTGGATTAATGATGAAATATTAGCTTTTATTAAAGATACCAATGCAAAGGAAATTCGTTTAATTAAAAGTTGAAAACTAAAAAAATATTGTACGAAACCGTCACGACATCGCCACCAAACAAAAGACTCTCGATATTATTTCGGGAGTCTTTTTTGTTTTTACAACCAAGGAAACGCCACATTTTTTTAGTTGAAAGTTGAAAACTATCTGTGAGCCTTGAGCTATGAGCAGTGAGTTCTTTTTGCTCAAAGCTCGCAGCTCATTGCTCATCGCCCTTCCGCGTTAGGGATTGAAGCGGCATCCTTTGCGAGCGGATTTGGGTACGTGATTCGGGAACGGGAACGAGTTTTGATTCCGTCCTTACTTCCCGACCCCGTTCCCAGATCTCGTTCCCAGTTTAGCGAGCAAAGATATAGCGGAAAGCCCGACGGCGGAGCCAGAAGCGGAGCCGGAACGCCCAATTCCACATTTTTACACAATTCTAATATTTTTTATTCAACATATCATAAAATATAGAAAAAATATTATCTTTGCATATTATATGATATATTACGCTTATGTCAAAGAGTACAATGGGAACTAAATTATCCCGAAAATTAGAACAAAAGATGCAGATAGTTGGAGAGCAAATCAGACTTGCTCGCTTACGTCGTAATTTGAGCATTGCACAGGTTGCAGAACGCGCTACATGCTCTTCTCTTACAATCTCACGCATTGAAAAAGGTGCTCCGACAGTCGCTATCGGCATTTATCTGCGAGTGCTTTATGCTTTGCAATTGGATGATGATATTCTTTACATAGCAAAAGATGACGCACTTGGCAGAGCATTGCAGGACATGAATCTACCTAAACGAGAAAGAGCATCTAAAAAGGAGTAAAATATATGAAGAGACTATATGTATATGCCGACTTTGATTGGCTCAAAGAAATCGAACTGGTGGGGGAACTCGGTTACGAATCACTTCGCGGCTCGGATAGTTACAGTTTCAAATTTACCGACAACTGGATAAAAAAGTACAATGCAATCAACCTTAGTGATGACCTAAACAACTATCCTGGCTTACAATATACACAGCCTGGCAAAGATATTTTTGGATGTTTCGCTGATGCTCTCCCTGACAGATGGGGACGCACGTTGTTACTTCGCCGAGAACAAATATTGGCACATGAGGAAAATCGTCCGACTCATCGCCTTTCATCGTTTGATTTCTTGACTGGTATTGACGACTTCTTGCGCATGGGTGCTTTTAGATTCAAGGAAACACCAAATGGCGAGTTTATAAACGCATACAACACTTTACGCATTCCTCCCCTAACAGAACTACGAGAACTTATTGCAGCCAGCAAGGAAATTGAAAAAAGCATAGATAAAAATATACTCCCTGAAAAAAAATGGATTGCACAGCTCGTACAACCAGGTTCTTCGCTTGGCGGAGCAAGACCTAAAGCTAATGTCATAGATAATGACCACAATATACATATTGCAAAGTTTCCATCTCTGAAAGATGATTACGATGCTGAATTATGGGAACATTTATGCCATCTGCTCGCTAAAGATGCAGGAATAAACGCAGCAGAAACAAAAGTCATTTCTACAAATGAAAAGTTTCACACTCTGCTTTCTCGACGTTTCGACAGAACTGAAAATGGCAAAAGAATCCATTTCGCATCAGCAATGACTTTACTTGGACTAAACGATGGCGACAACGCCTCCACAGGACACGGCTATTTAGACATTGTCGATTTTATTTTAAGCGCATGCACTAATGTTGACGCAAACTTACGAGAATTATTTCGCAGAGTCGCTTTCAATATATGCGTTGGCAATACCGATGATCATTTTCGCAATCACGGTTTTCTGCTTACTGCAAAAGGATGGACACTCTCTCCTGCATACGATATAAACCCAACACAAAACAACCATCAAAGTTTACTTATAAACAACAATACTAATCTATCGGATTTGTCCATTTTACTCAACTCTTGCAACGAATACATGCTTTCTCCAGAAATAGCAAGAGGCATCATCAACGAGGTCGTAGAAACAGTAAAAAATTGGCAAACATTAGCCAACAGATTAGGCATCGTTAAGCGAGAAATTACTCTTTTTGAAAATGTCTTTGACAAAAAAAATATCAGTCTCTTTAACGGGTAATGTTTTTTTCTAACTTTGCAAATTAAAACAAAATACTACATCTAAAACATTTTGTTGAATATATCATTATATTATCATGAAAGCATTACTCGGTTTAACCTTAGCAGAAATACAGGAAATCGTCAATCAACATGGATTGCCTAAGTTCACAGCCAAACAACTCACAGAATGGCTCTACAAAAAACATACTGGCAGCTTCGATGAAATGACAAACCTCTCTAAAGCAACACGTCAGCTTCTCTCCGAAAATTATACTACCGGCTACCGTAACTACGAAACCGTACAAGAATCGAAAGACGGAACTAAGAAATATCTCTTCCCTGGCGCTGATAACTTCATCGAATCTGCATACATCCCTGATAAAGAACGTGCTACATTATGCGTCTCTTCTCAAGTGGGCTGCAAAATGAACTGCCTCTTCTGCCAGACTGGCAAACAGGGTTTCCAAGAGAATCTTCCTGCTAGCGATATCCTGAACCAAATACTTAACCTTCCTGAATACGAGAAACTTACAAACTACGTATTCATGGGAATGGGCGAACCGATGAACAACTACGACAACCTCATGCGCACGCTCAACGTGATGACATCCGACTGGGGCCTCGCCATGAGTCCGACTCGCATCACTGTATCGACAGTGGGCGTGATACCTTATATGAAACGTTTCCTCGACGAGTCAAAATGCAACCTCGCTGTCAGCCTCCACTCTCCTTTCCACGACGAGAGAATGAAGATTATGCCTGTGGAAAAAGCTTATCCAATTCGCGAAGTCATCCACGCTATCCGTCAACACGACTGGAGCGGACAACGCCGCGTGTTCTTCGAATATATCGTATTTAAAGGTCTCAACGACACTTCCGACCATATCAAAGAACTCGCAAGACAACTCGGCAGCTTGCGTTGTAAAGTCAACCTCATCCGTTTCCACAGCATCCCTGGCATCAACCTTCAAAGTCCGACGATGGATGACATGGAACGCTTCCGCGACAGACTCAACGACAAAGGCATCATCGCAACAATCAGAGCATCACGCGGCCAAGACATCGACGCCGCCTGCGGATTGCTTTCAACGAAAAATAAATTAGGTTAATATATTTGCTGTGAGCAATGGGCTATGAGCCGTGAGCAATTAAACAGAAATAACTGCTCATGACTCACATCTCAAAGCTCATAACAAAAAATTCTTAGTTCATAAAAAATGGCTGACAAAAATTTCGTGCGTTCGATGTTCAACAACATCGCTCCTACTTACGACAAACTGAATCATATTCTTTCTCTTAACATTGATAAGATTTGGAGGAAGAAAGCCGTCAAACGCATTTGCAAAAATCTCAGAAACTCAGAGTCTCACGTTCTCGATGTGGCTTGTGGCACTGCTGATTCTAGCATCGCTTTGGCAAAGGCCGGAATTCCTTTCGTGACGGGCGTCGACATCTCTGAAGGTATGATTAAAGTTGGAGAAGAGAAAATTAAATCTTTAAACCTCAACAACATAAACCTCAAAGTGGAAGATTGCGAAAATCTCAGCTTCGAGGATAATAGTTTCGATTCTGCTTTTATCGCCTTCGGAATAAGAAATTTTGAAGACAAGAAAAAAGGATTGAATGAACTACGTCGTGTCTTGAAAGACAACGGACACCTTCTTATATTAGAACTTTCCGTCCCTCAAAACAAGATTTTGCTTTCATTATATAAATTGTATTTCCTTCATATTCTTCCTTTCATCGGCAAGAAAATCTCTGGCGACAGCAAGGCTTACACTTATCTTCCTAACTCTGTGATGAACTTTCCTAAGCCAAAAGAGTTTATGGCTATGATGGAAGAATGTGGATTCAAGAACGTAAAGCAAAAAGCATTGACATTCGGACTTTGCAGAATCTACGAAGGATTTGTTTAATTCATAATTCATAATTCATAATGCATAATGCATAATTATTTTGAATTAAAGACCGTTGACTAAAAAATAAAATTATGTTAAAAAACATTAAGAAATGGTTTGAAATCGTCAGGGCAAAGACTTTGTTAGTCTCGATGGCGTCTGTCATTATGGCGATTGCATTGGCTTTCGAGAATGGCGGAAACAATTGGTTGCCAGCGATTTTATGTTTGTTATTCGCCATGTTAGCACAAGCTACATCAAACGTAGTAAACGATTACGCCGACTACAAAACTGGCTGCGACAATGAAAACAGCCTCGGTCCAGACAGAAAACTCGTCAGCGGCGAAGTAAATATCAAAACCATAAAAAGAGCCATAATATTATTAGTTTCAATCTGTTTCTTAGTCGGATTTAGTTTGATTTATTGGGGTGGCTGGATATTATTGCCATTCGGCTTATTGATAATCGCCGTCGCATTTTGTTATTCATTAGGTCCTATTCCATTATCATACAACGCATTAGGCGATGTAGCTGTGATATTATTTTTCGGAATAGTTCCAATAACATTCACCTATTATATATTAACAAAAGAAATAAACTGGGAAATAATCGCGGCTGGTTTTTCTATGGGACTCGTTGTAGATGAATTACTTATCGTCAACAACGTGCGAGACGAGATAGAAGATAAACAATTTAACAAAGTCACCACTGTAGGAATTTTCGGAAGTAATTTCATGAAAAAAGTGTTCTTATTTAATCCTTTGATTGCTTGCGGATTAGGATTTTATTTCATGAGAGGCATCTGCGATTACAAAACATGGGCAATCGCGATAATTCCAATGCTGATTTATTCCGTCAGCGTTTATATCAAATTGGAAAAATATAAAGGCAAGCAACTCAATGCGTTATTAGGACAGGCATCGTTAGAAGCATTGATTTTCGCCTTGACAGTCGTTGTTGTCACCTTATTATAATTATTCGTAAATCTCTGACTCTTCGACGAGATTATTGAGCAAAGCATAAACAGTAAGACCGGAAACAGATTTGATTCCGGTTTTTTTGACGATGTTTTTACGATGCGTTATGACAGTATGAACAGAGATATTCAACATATCTGATATATCCTTGTTTGTCATACCTTTAGCAACGCAAACCAAGACATCGACCTCACGATTTGACAAGTCGACGCTTTCGTTTTGAGCAGAAGTTTCTTCGTTATTATTCTGAAGGTTAAGTATTTTATTGATAACCTTCTGCTTATTGTCGTTAAGTTCTATTACTTCCTTAAAATTCTTTAAGATATTTTTGTCGACGTACGAAGTGACAAGAGCCACACGATTTATATTAGGATAATTTTGTGTCATCTGCTTAACGAATGTATTAAGCATACAGCCAAGCATCATCGGATTTATTATCAACACATCAGGACTGTGCATAATTATTTTATCCTGCAAATCTTCAATATTATCAACGACTGACGACACTACAATATGATTCATGTCATTGAAAAACGAAGTCAATCCGTTGCTTATTATTGGAGAAGATTCTGCAATGATTATCTTTGTGACTTTCATAACATTAACCCTCCATCATTTCTACAAATGGCACAAGCACGCGTTCTTCCACCAAAGTATGACAGCTCAGGTCGGAAGTCACTTCCATAATGTCGAGAGATATTTCAATTCTCTCTTTTGGGAAGATGTTTGCAGGAAGATATTTGATAAGGATATTCATCAAATCGTTGAGTTTATCTTCGATATTACTATGATTTGACTCGAATTCTCGTATTGAAAAATTAGGATTCAAAGCATTATTGCACAATGACTTAATATAAGGGAATACTATTTCTTCTTCGTATTTAAAGTGACTTTCCACCTCGTCTTTATATTCATTAAAGAAACGATTTATTGTGTTACCGAATCTTGCGGGACAAGCCTCGATGATTCGTTTGAGATGAGACTCGATGTGAGGCAGTCTTTCCTTTAAATAATATTTGTGAGACTCAGAGAGATACGACAACATCGTACTTGCATCTACAGACTTGATATCGTCTTTGGAAGGAATAAATTCTGGATTGGAATATAAGTTACAGATTAACAGAAAGAACGACGGCGACACATTAGCTTTTTTGCATACCTCCTTGACATTTTGGTCGCCAAAGCCGAGGTCTATTCCGAATCGTGAAAGCGTGAGCATCAATTTGGGATTTGAAATCACCAGCTCAGCCATTTTAGTATTTTCAGTAAAAAATGAGTTTGTATAGTTCATAATAATTATTAATAAAAAATGAGTCAATATTCTATAAGCTAACGAGTAATACTTATAGACTTATTGACTCATAGTCTTATAGTCTTTATTTTGAGCCACATGACGGACTCGAACCGTCGACCTACGCATTACGAATGCGTTGCTCTACCAACTGAGCTAAAGTGGCTTTTTTGAGCTAAGAACCTAGAACTCTGAACCAAGAACCAGTTCTTAGTTCTTCGTTCAGGGTTCTTTGTTCAAGATGCAAAGATACGATTTTTTCTTTTCAGAAATTATTTCTGTGGAAGTTGAAATGTATCTTTTAATGTGACTGTTCTGTTAAACACCAGATGTTCTGCTGTGCTGTCTTTATCAGCTGTGAAGTAACCTATTCTTTGGAATTGGAAATGATCGAGAGGTTTTGCGTCGGCGAGGAATTTCTCCACATAGCATTCTTTTCTGATTTCCAATGAATTAGGATTTATCACTTGTTTCATTGCTTCAAGAGCCGAGCATTGTTGCTCTTCTTGGATAGCAGCGATGGCTTCGCGAGGATTTTCGCTCATCCACAATCTGTCGTACAATCTCACTTCGGCTTGGATGCAATGGTCACAGCTCACCCAATGCAAAGTTCCTTTGACCTTGCGGTTTGCGCCTGCCATGCCGCTCTTTGTTTCTGGGTCGTATTCTGCATAAACCTCAACGATATTGCCGTTTTCATCTTTCTTGCAGCCTGTGCATTTCACGATGTAAGCGTTTTTCAAACGTACTTCGTTGCCTGGTGTCATGCGGAAATATTTCTTAGGAGCGTCTTCCATGAAGTCTTCGCGTTCAATCCACAATTCGCGAGAGAATGTGATGTTGTGTACTCCTGAGTTTTCATCTTCAGGATTATTGACAGCTTCCATTTCTTCCGACTGGCCTTCTGGATAGTTTGTGATGACGAGTTTCACAGGATTTATGACAGCAGAGACGCGTGTTGCGCGAGCGTTCAAGTCTTCACGGATTGTGCTTTCCAAAAGTGCGAAATCGTTGACAGCTTCGTATGTTGTATAACCGATTTTGTCGATTAATTTATGGATTGACTCTGGAGTGTAGCCGCGACGACGGAAGCCGCAGATAGTAGGCATTCGTGGGTCGTCCCAGCCGTTTACAAGACCTTCTTTCACGAGAATGAGAAGGTTACGCTTGCTCAACAATGTATAGTTGAAGTTCAACTTATTGAATTCATATTGACGTGGACGATGGTCGTCGAGGTCTTTTTGTTCTTTAAGTTCATCGATGAAATAATCATACAAAGGACGGTGAACAACGAACTCGAGAGTACATAAAGAATGAGTAACGCCTTCAAAATAGTCGCTTTCGCCATGAGCGAAGTCGTACATAGGATAAGCATTCCATGTGTTTCCCGTGCGATGATGTGGAGTTTTCACTACGCGATAGATGATAGGGTCGCGGAAGTGCATATTTGAATTCGCCATATCAATTTTTGCGCGAAGCACCATCTTGCCTTCTTCAATCTCGCCATTGTTCATTTTTTGGAAAAGTTCCAACGACTCTTCAACAGGGCGATTACGATAAGGACTTTCGACACCTGGCACTGTAGGAGTTCCTTTTTGTGCAGCGATTTCTTCTGAACTTTGTTCATCGATATAAGCTTTGCCTTCCTTTATAAGACGTATTGCGAAATCCCAAAGTTGTTGAAAATAATCAGAAGCATAATATTCATTAGCCCATTGAAAACCAAGCCATTGAATATCTTCTTTAATAGAATCTACATATTCAACGTCTTCTTTTGTTGGGTTTGTATCATCAAAACGAAGGTTACAAACGCCATTATATTTCTTTGCGATACCAAAATCCAA
Source organism: Bacteroidales bacterium (assembly GCA_017381865.1). Lineage (GTDB taxonomy): Bacteria > Bacteroidota > Bacteroidia > Bacteroidales > F082 > Limimorpha. Next base: position 13,526 of record JAFOBJ010000008.1, on the reverse strand, counting down.
GCAAATAGCTTTAGCATGACCAATATGAAGGTAGCCGTTAGGTTCTGGAGGGAAACGTGTTTGAACACGACCATCGTTTTTACCATTTTTCAAATCCTCTACAACCCTGGCTTCAATGAAGTTAAGAGATTTTTTTTCTTCTTTTTCAATTTCTTTGAAATCACTCATATCTTTAAAATTTATATTCGCAAAAATAAGAATAAAAATCGTGGTTTCTGTTATTTTTTTTGTAAAAAAATTGTTGCCGATTTGTATTTGCAAAGACTCAAAGTCACAGAGTTGCAATGTCACAAAATTGCATAGATTAATTACGCCTTTGTGTCTTTGTAACTTTACGACTTTTAAACTTATAACACTACTACAATTAATAATTTATCTTAATGATTATTTGGAATTTAATTTAGCGACATATACGACAAAATGATTATTTTTGCATATTAAAAAATTAGAAAATGAAAAGAATAATTATCGCTACAATATTGCTATTATCATTCGTCAATGTTTATTCAAACTCAAATGACAAAACAAACACAACGAATGATATTACGGAAAGTCAAAACCAATATGACAAGCTTATTGATTTGGCAAGGACTTATTTCAACAAAAACACGGAATATGCTTTCAATTGCACATATAAGGCACATGCCATTGCTGAGGAGAATCACGACAACAAGAAATCAGCAGAATGTAATATAATAATGGGAGACATTTTCAAAGAGAACAACTCTTTCCCTACCGCGATAAGTTATTACGAAAAAGCCATTGAAAATCTGGATGTTATAAAAGAATATCATACCATTTACAAATTATACATAAAAATAGCTAATCTATATCAAAACAGCGAATTTGAAAGCAAATGGAGCGTTGAAGCCTTGAACAACGCTTTGAAATACGCCAATTTCATCAACGAGGCTTCGGTCTATAATGAAATCTACATGGCTTTCGGAAACATGTATTTGTCTCAAAACAAATACGATTTAGCGAAGCAATACTACAATAAAATTTTGGATAACAACATTAACAAAATCACAATCAGCACTATATCGACAGCACTGACAAAAAAGGCAAACGTCTTGATTCACGAAAAAGAATATGATAATGCCATGTATCTGATAGATTCGTCTTTATACTTGTGCATCAGAGATTTTAACGACAGTCTCCAAGTTATCAATTATAATTATAAAGCTCAAATCTACGACTCCATCAACGATATTGAATCAGCGAAAAAATATTATCTGCAATCAGCGAAATTAGCTTATTCAACAAACGACTTCCACACCTGCGGAGAGAGCATGTTCGCGCTGGCTCATTTAAATCTAAAAAAAGGAGACTACGACAACGCCATCGATGTGTTTAAGATAATATGCGACAGCACGGAAAAATACAAGATGTACAACATTTGTCATAAGGCATACTACCAATTATCACAATGCTACGCATCATTAGGACAATACGAAGACGCATATAAATTTTTCAACAAATACGATATTTATTACGACTCAACATACAACATCAAGCAAGAAGAAAAGATAAACAAACTACGCAACAGCTATCTTTTATCATTAAATATCAAAGAATTAAAAGCTAAAGAAATCAAAGAAGAGAGCACTAAAAGCAACAAAAGCGAATGGAAGCTATTCATTTCAATCACTATTGTCTTGGCAATGATTATAATAGCATTCATAATTTTATATTCGACGAACAATGCGACATCTCATAAAAACAAGGTTTCTAAATACGAGCAACAACTCAAAATCGACAAGATTGAAAACGACTTGATGGAATATCAGATAAAAAACAATAGAGAACTGATTTTCAAGCTGGCATTACAACTCAAATCATATATCGACATCATAAATCCAATCAAGGACGAATTAAAATCAGCAATCGAACTTCCTGAGAGCGAGCAGAAAAACAAGGTAAAAACCATATACCACAATATCCAAAATAATGTTCAAATCTTCCATAGCACAGAAAATCTGAACAAACAAATAGATGACATCTATAAAGATTTCCTAGAGAGGCTAGAATCAAAGCATCCTGGACTTACAAAAGCTGAAAAAAAACTATGCACAATGCTTTATATTAATATGTCAAGCAAGGAAATTGCAGCAACAACAAACACCACAACTAGAACAGTTGAAACCTCAAGATATAGATTAAGGAGAAAATTCAACCTCTCCAGAGATGAAGATATAGTCGATTTCTTACAGAAAATATAAAAAATCGCCAAAAATGGGGAGGGTAAAAATACTACAATAACAAAATTTATTAAAAACAAAAAATAATCAAAAATGTAGAGTTTTATTTATAACTAATATTTTAATAATCAATATAAATAAAATAATATTGTAGTATAAAATTAAAAAAATATGAATAGTTTTAAAAGTCAAAAAATTCAAAAAATAGATATTTACACCTCAACACTATTGACAAATTTATAAAATACTTATCTTTGCATATACAAGTACTAAACATTCTCTATAGCTTTGTAAGTAGTTTGGTTTATTAATGCAATTGGGCGCTCCCCGCGCCCTTTTTTTTTTAATTCATAATTCATAATGCATAATGCATAATTTAGGTTCAATATTAATTGAGATTGAACAATTGACAATTCCTATAATTAATATATATTTGCAATGAGCTACGAGCTATGAGCTGTGAGCCACTTTTTTTTGCAAACTCAATAATTAAAATACATCTTATGAAAAGCTTTACTTACAAAACATTATTACTTCTTTTATTGCTTTCTACATCATTTTTTAAGGCGAATGCTCAATATGATGTATATTTCACCGATCAGCAGTTACGAATCGACTATTACATATTCGGCAATTCCGACACCTGTTATTATGCTTTAGACAAATATGTAATGGAGCCAGTTTGGGGCGGCACCAGAAATCATCTGATTGACAGCCTCAGCTATGGAGATTATTTTGTAGAAGTCTTATTACACGACTCTGATGTCATTATTTATTCAAGAGGATATTGCAATCTCTTCGGGGAATGGCAGACCACATCGGAAGCGGAATTCACTACAAAAGGATTCAACGAGTCTGTGATAATTCCTTATCCAAAAGAAACTGTCGATGTTGTTTTTTATTTAAGAAATTATGACGGAATTTTTGTCGAAATGATGCGTTTAGTTGTTAATCCTAATGATTATTTCATACAAAACGCCCCTACCCCACAACATTCGATTCTTCACGTTCACGGCAATTATGCGCCTGAAAAAGCTGTCGACATCGTCATATTACCTGACGGCTACAGCCAAGAAGAAATGGGCAAATTTGTAATAGATTGTAATTTCTTCAAAGAATGTCTTTTCTCTTACGAGCCTTACGCATCATATCAAGACAGATTTAACATCAGAGCCGTCATGGTTCCTTCTCAAGACTCAGGAATTACGATTCCAGCGGAAGACATCTGGAAAAACACTGCCGTAGGATGTTCTTTCTACACATTCGACTCTGAACGCTACTGCATGTCGATGAACAACCAAGCGATAAGAAATTTGGCAGGATTGGTTCCTTACGACCAGATTTACATCTTAGCAAATACATCGAAATACGGAGGCGGCGGAATTTATAATTTCTATTGCGTCAGCTCTACCGACGATAACTTATCTTCCGACGTCATCATTCATGAATTCGGCCACGGATTTGCTGGATTAAGCGATGAATATTACGACGATTCAGAATCTTACGAATCTTATTACAACCTCAGCATAGAACCTTGGGAGCCAAACATCACCACTTTGGTCGACTTCGACAGCAAATGGAAAGACATGCTAAAAAAGAAGACTCCAGTGCCAACGCCAGAAGACAGTAAGTATATTAATGAGGTGGGAGTTTTTGAAGGCGGCGGCTACGAACCAAAGGGCATGTACCGCCCAAAAATGGATTGCCTCATGAAGACCTTCAAAGGAGATAAATTCTGCGAAGTCTGTCACAAGGCAATCGAGAAGATGATTTTATATTATACAGAATAGTTGACCGCTGACATTCTGAGACGCCACAGGGGTGACGTTTCTATTGTTGACCGTTGACATTCTGAGACGCCACAGGGGTGACGTCTCTACTGTAACTATTAACTTTAAAGCGCTTCAGCAAAGGCTTCTACCATGTTGTATGCACCTGCGTAGATGTCTTTTAGCGTTGCGTCCAACATAAAACACGGTGTGGTGAATATCTTGTTTTTCAAGTCAGATGTCACCTCGCCGTTTTTTGTTGCTTGATGATGAGCACCCATTTCAAGAATATCTTTTGCTGGTCCGCATTCGTCGCTGCCAAGAGTAATTGTAATGTCGTTCAAGACATTAGCCAACAATACAGGAGCGATACACATTGCAGCGATTGGTTTGTTCTGTTGATTTACAGCAATAATGGCATCTTTCACTTCTGGCAGCACTGTCATTTTCATTCCATCGATGAAATATGTGAAAAGATTATTTGCGATGCCAGCTCCACCAGGAATTGCAAGTCCGTCATAATCATTAACATTGAATTCTGTCAAAGGCAAAATTTCGCCACGGACGATACGAGCTGCCTCAACCATCATATTACGTTCTTCGTTAACGACTTCGCCAGTAACATGATTTATAACTTGATATTGATTTTTATTTGGCGCAAAACATTGATATTTAACACCATGTTGATCCAAAGCTAATAATAAAGTTACAGTTTCATTGATTTCAGAACCGTCTCTAGTTCCGCAACCTCCTAAAATAACAGCTACTTTTTTCATATATTTTCAATTTTATTATGCAATTTTTGTTGTAAAAGCATCGCTACAAGTGTTAGTATCGTTTGCCGCAACAACTTCGTGGTTTTTGTAAAGAATTCTAGCTATTGACTCGGTGTAAGTGTATAATACAGAGCCTCTTCTCAAATCTTTACTGATAAGGCTAGTGATATGGAATACATTCAGAATCAGAATTATAACACTTGTTATAAGAGCGCCTTTAAGCAATCCGAAGAAGAATCCGCCCACTCTATTAAAAAATCCGAGGCTGATGGCGTGGAACAATTTGGTTATCAGTTGAGCGAGGATGCGAATCAGAACGACGAATATCACGAATGTCACGATAAACGCAATTACTGCGATATATTTTTTGCCTCCATCAACGAATCCGAACATCCAATTTGCCACAACATCAGACAAATACATTGCGCCGTAAATTCCAATAATGAATGAAGCCAAATAAAAAGCCTCGATGATAAGTCCTCTTTTCAAGCCTATTATGGCAAACAAAATCAAGATAATTCCAATGATTAAATCTAATATATTCATAACTTTATATTTTAATTCTTTTTGTTAATTCTGTAGAAAACAAGAAATCGTTAAGCTCTTTATTATCAGCATTTAACACTGATTTATTATCGCCTTGCCACCACAATTTTCCTTTATGGAGAAAGTTTATCGTCTGACCGATTTTCAACACAGAGTTAATATCGTGAGTATTGATAATTGTCGTCATGTCGTATTCTTCAGTGATTTCGCTGATAAGGTCATCGATGAGTTCGGAGGTAACAGGGTCGAGGCCAGAATTAGGTTCGTCGCAGAACAAATATTTAGGGCTGTTAGATATTGCGCGTGCGATGGCGACACGTTTCATCATACCGCCGCTCAACTCCGATGTGGCAAGATTATTTATACCACTGAGGTTCACTCTATTAAGACAAAAATTAACTCTTTCTAATTTTTCTTCATACGACATATCGGTGAACATATTAAGAGGAAACATCACGTTTTCTTCCACGTTCATCGAGTCGAAGAGAGCGCCGCCTTGGAACAGGACGCCCATTTCCTTGCGGATATCGATTTTATGTTTTTCCTTCGTATTTGAGAAAGGACGATCGTCGAAAGTAACAATGCCGCTATCAGGTTCGAACAAACCGATGCAAATCTTTGTCAAGACTGTCTTTCCCGAGCCACTTTGACCGATGATAAGATTCGTTTTTCCTCTCTCAAAAGTAGCTGTAATGTCATCTAAGACAAGACGTTCGCCAAAACTTTTCGAAATATGTTCAATTTTTATCATGTCAAAAGCATTTGTGTTAAGATTAAGTCAAAAATGATGATTGCGATGCTACTTACGACGACGCTTTGAGTACTAGCCTTACCCACTTCAACGGAGCCGCCTTTTACGTTATAACCAATATAACTTGATATTGAAGTAATTAAGAAAGCGAAAACGACAGTCTTTATCATTGCGAAGGTAAGAGAAAATGGTTCGAACCAAGACCTTAATCCAACGACATAATTTGTTGGAGTGATAACGCCTGTGAACACGCAGGCGAGCCATCCGCCCAAGATTCCGATTACGATGCTGAATACTATCAAAACTGGGATAAAGAAAAGGCAAGATATGATTTTTGGGAGTATGAGATAATTAGCGGGATTGATTCCCATCACTTTAAGAGCGTCGATTTGTTGCGTGACGCGCATTGTGCCAAGTTCGGAAGCTATTTGAGAACCAAGTTTTCCAGCCAAAATGAGGCTTATCATAGTTGGAGAGAATTCCAAGACAATCATCTGACGGGCGGAAAAACCGATAAGTTTCTCTGGAAGAAGCGGATTATCAGTATTATACGCAACTAAAATAGTAGCAACAGCACCGACAAAAACCGACAATATCAGAACGATTCCTATAGACGTAAATCCAAGATTAAAAAACTCATGCAACAATCTTTTCCTAAAAACAAGAGCCTTGTCGGGCTTGGAAAAAGCCTGCCACATCAAAATCAAATAATCGCCCAATTTCCTTAACATAAGCCTTTCTTTTTAAAGGTGTAAAATTACATTTTTTTTAATTATAAAAGTCATAACAATAAAACTTTTACTTTTTGCCTTTCGATAGAATAAAAATTTTATCTTTGCACATAAATATCACACGATGTATTCCGAAAATAAGTCAACAAAAAGAAGATTTGCTGGGTCGTATTTTGTCTCGATGATTAGCATTGCCTTAGTGCTTTTCGTAATGGGAATGTACGCATTCTTAATGACATACACCGATAATCTTTTAAACCACATCAAGGAAAACATCGGTTTTGAAGTTGTTATAAAAAGCAATGCTAAAGAATCTTCCATAAAAAATTTGAGAGACGAACTCAGCAAGAAAAAATACATAAAATCCATAGAATACATCAGTAAAGAAGAAGCCACGAACAGACTGAAAGAAGATCTTGGAGACGACTTTCTGGAATGGCTCGGCGACGTTGAAAATCCGCTTTTGCCTTCCATCGACATTCGTTTCGTTTCCGACTACGCCAACAACGACAGCATGGCTATGGTAGAAAAATGGCTTGGAACCAAAACCATCGTCAAAGAAGTGATATATCAAAAAAGCTTAACCAGCACAATCAACACAAATATCCAAAGAGTAAAAATCGCCATTTTTGCAATCAGCATCATTTTATTACTCATCGCTATCGTACTGATTAGCCACACAATACGACTTTCAGTCTATTCTAAGCGCTTCATTGTAAGAAGCATGCAGCTTGTAGGAGCAACCGAAGGATTTATCATGAAACCATTCCTCAAAACATTTATGAAGCAAGGCCTTTGGGCTGCTATTATCGCATTGATATTCATAACAATTTCATTATTCGGAATAAAACAATATTTGCCTGAAACAGATTTATTCCAGAGCAATATTTACATATTTAAAATTTACTTGTCAATAATCGGCATAAGTCTTTTGCTTACGATGCTTTCAACATTTTTCTCAATGAAAAAATATCTCAATGCCGACATTGACCAATTCTATGCGTAACAAATAAACAATTAAATATGAGCAACTTAGATAATAAAAAAACTAAAGACGAACAAAACAACAACGAAGTCAAGATGCCATTTGGACGTGACAATTATTTATGGGTTTTGATAGGAATAGCTTTCCTTTTGGTCGGATTTCTTCTGATGATTGGCGGAGGCTCCAACGACCCTGATGTCTTCAATGAAGAAATTTTCAGTTTCCGCAGATTGACATTAGCTCCTATTTTGGTACTGGCAGGTTTCGGCATTGAGATTTACGCAATTATGAAAAAACCTAAAAATAAATAATTAAACATCAGATTATGAATTGGTTAGAAGCATTATTATTAGGTATCCTTCAAGGATTGACAGAATTTTTACCAGTCAGCAGTAGCGGACATTTGACAATAGGCCAAGAATTATTAAACCTCGACACTTCAGCAGCCGACAACTTATTGTTCACAGTGACGGTACACGCAGCTACAGTGTTAAGCACCATCGTCATACTTTGGAAAGAAATAGAAGGATTGTTTAAAGGCACTTTCTTCACAACAAAATGGAACGACGACAAGACATACGTCGCGAAGATTTTATTATCATGCATCCCTGTGATGATAGTAGGATTGTTCTTCAAAGACCAAGTAGAAGCTATCTTCGGCAGCGGCTTGTTAGTAGTAGGATGTTGCCTTTTATTGACAGCAACATTATTGACATTCGCCTATTACGCCAAACCACGTCAAAAAGAGACAATATCATATCGTGACGCTTTCATCATCGGACTCGGTCAGGCCATCGCAGTGCTTCCTGGACTCTCACGCTCTGGAACCACCATCGCCACAGGTCTCATCTTGGGAAATAAAAAAGAAAGCATAGCACAGTTCTCATTCCTTATGGTTTTGATTCCAATTTTAGGCGAGACATTCTTGAACGTCATCGACATCATCAAAGAACCAGCTTTGCTCGGCGGCATAGGTTTCACTCCTTTATTTATAGGATTCCTCGGAGCTTTCATCTCTGGATGCTTGGCATGTAAGTTCATGATTAACTTAGTAAAGAAAGGCAAGCTGATTTATTTCGCAATATACTGCGCCATCGTCGGCATCGCAACAATAATATTCGCTTTGTAATATGTTCCATTTTGAAGAAGGAGAAGTTTTTCTCATTGACAAGCCATTAGACTGGACATCATTCGATGCCGTTAACCTCATACGCGCCGTGATAAAACGCTATCACGGAATTAGAAAGATTAAGGTAGGACACGCCGGAACATTAGACCCTCTGGCGACAGGGCTCCTCATCATCTGCACAGGAAGAATGACAAAACAAATCGACCACTTCCAGGCGCAGGAAAAAGTATATACCGGAACATTCTTGTTAGGACAGACCACGCCTAGCTACGACATGGAATGCGAACCCGACGCCTTCTTCCCTACCGACGGCATCACTGTCGAGATGATGGAAGAAGCCAGAAAACAATTCATCGGCGAAATATTACAACGTCCGCCTAAGTTCTCGGCAATCAAAATCAACGGAAAGCGCGCCTTCGACTATGCACGCTCAGACAAAGAAATCGAGATGAAAGAAAGGCTCGTGACCATCGAAGACTTCAAACTAGACTACAGCGAATTCCCTAAGATAAATTTCGAGGTGAAATGCAGCAAGGGAACATACATCCGCTCGCTCGCACACGACTTCGGCAAAGCACTCGGCAACGGAGCATGTCTCATCTCATTGAGAAGAACTAAAATCGGCGACTTCGACGTTGCAAATGCAAGAGACCTCTTCGAACTCAAGAGAGAGATACAAGTGACAGGAACGGAATATAGGGAGGAAGTTGAGGAATTGAGGAATTAAGGAACTAAGGAATTGAGGAATTGAGGAACTTAGAAACTTAGAATCTCAAAAAAATTGGGGTTTTGAGATTTTTTATTTCTGAAGTTTTAAAAAATGATAATGTATCCCAAAAAGTTGGTAATTGAGTGAAAAAGAGACCTCATTTTTAAGAACATAACAAAAATTAGTCCCGTCAGGGACGATAGTTCCCAGGCAGGTATGGAGAGCGTAGCTCGGAATGCCTGCAATAAAGACCAGATATTAATCAGAGTGCCGAAGGTACGACAGAAACAAACGAATACAATTCTGTCGCACCTTCGGCGCTTTGATTTTTCTAAACATCGTCTTGCAGGGATTTCGCGCTTCGCACTTCATCACCTGCCTGGGCACTGACATTCCTTCGGAACTATTTCTGAATCTCAAGACCTCAGAATCTCAAAACTTCTGAGGTTTTTAATTTTTGAGGTTTAAAAAAAATCATTTTTTTCTTGACATCGGGGGGGTGATTTTCATATCTTTGTAAAAAAATTCAATACATTTACAATTAAAACCTTAAAGTCATGAAAACAGAAAACTTTACAAAATTAATCTCTCTGCTCCTGTTGCTTGTTTTTTCAGGAGGATTAAAAGCACAAACGGAATTTGCTCCAGTTGGTGCGGAGTGGTATTATAATTACAACAATTTTTGGAATGTAGGATATGTGAAAATCACATCAGAATCAGACACTATAATTGACAATGTTTTTTGTAAGAAACTGGTCAAAAGCATTCATGTGTATGACTATGTCTCATATAATGAGAAAAAAGGTGTTTTCGGTTATGAATACTTGACGCAGATCAACGACTCCGTCATGATTTATTCTGATGGAGAATTTAAAAAGCTCTATGATTTCAGCGCAGAAATAGGAGACACTCTTTTGATTCCAGGACTTGGGCATTACGAAGAATTCACACATGGAACTGCTGTCGTCACAGGCAAAGGTTTCATGGAATTTGAAGGAGAATCATTAAGATATATCGACTTGAAGCATCTTGAAGATACGCCTTGGCAATTCTCATGCTATCACAATTATGACAATGGATATAACACTGCAAGAATCTGTGAAAAGATTGGAAATATCTCAGGCTATCTTTTGCCAGAAAAATATTTTATAGTTGACGATGACGAAGGCGGTGCTTTACGTTGTTATTCTGAAGGTGAATTAAGCCTTAAATTCACAGATGAAGAGTGTGATTATGTGCCAGAATCAGTTCCTTTCCCTTACACTCCATTCCCTACAGAAAACGCTCAATGGAGCGTGAATAATGAAAAATATGCTCTTCATGGAGACACTATCATAAATGAGAAAAAATATTCTAAAGTTTATAAACAAACTGCTGATGAAGCATTTGAGTTTGACATTGACAAGGCAGAATATTTCTGCGCAATAAGAAATGATGTCGAAAACAAAAGAGTGTATGGCGTTTACAAAGACAATCTTGAAGTCTATAATCATTATAACGAAGTGATAGAGGAGACAGAATCATTGCTTTATGACTTTTCATTGGATCTTGGCGATACTATTGAAGTTGCCAACTTTGACGAAGCTGACAGAGCCGGTTATATACAATATGTCAAATATGTACGCGTAGAGTCAATAGGAATATATAAATTTGACGGCAGCCATAGTTATGTCACGCTATATGACACAGACTCTATATTCAGCCTGAACAATGGCGAACAAAGGAAGCGTATTCTGTTAAATGGGATTCATGAATCTTTGCAACAAAGCTGGATTGAAGGGATAGGCAGCAGCGACGGACCTTTTGTCCATGCTCATTTCAGCGGTTTGGAATATATGCCAAAAAGATTGTTGTGTTACAATGAAAATGACGAATGTCTATACAAGCAATCAAGCTTTGACTATGATGAAGACGATGACTGCTTTACAAATTATTATCCAAACGATGTCGTGGAAAATAATGAGAATGACATCATGATTTATCCTAATCCTGCAACAACCAATGTTGAAGTAAGCTATACTCTCCCTGAAGGCATGACAAGCGCAACTTTAGTCATGACAAACACATTAGGAGTAAATGTTATGACAGCACAACTTGATGGCAACAACAAAACTACATTAAGTCTCGAAGAACTTCCTTCAGGCATCTACTTCTACACCATCAGATGCGGGGAAAATGTAAAAACTGGAAAACTTGTTAAAAGGAACTGAGGATTTGAGGAACTGAGGATTTGAGGAACTGAGGAAATAAAATCCCTCATACCCTTAGTTCCTTAATTCAAAGTTCAACAGTCCCGTCAGGGACGATAGTTCCCAGGCAGGTATGGAGAGCGTAGCTCGGAATGCCTGCAATAAAGACTAGATATTAATCAGAGTGCCGAAGGTACGACAGAAATAAACGAATACAATTCTGTCGCACCTTCGGCGCTTTTATTTTTCTAAACATCGTCTTGCAGGGACTCCGTGTTTCACACTACGTCACCTGCCTGGGTACTGACGTTCCTTCGGAACTATTTCTGAATCTCAAAACCTCAGAATCTCAAAAAAATTGGGGTTTTGAGATTTTTTATTTCTGAAGTTTAAAAAAATCATTTTTTTCTTGACATTGGGGGGGGTAATTTTCATATCTTTGAAAAAAATTCAATACATTTACAAATAAAACCTTAAAGCTATGAAAACAAGAAACTTCACCAAATCAATCTCTCTGCTCCTGTTGCTTGTTTTTTCAGGAGGATTAAAAGCACAAACGGAATTCGCTCCAGTTGGTGCCGAGTGGTATTACGAGCGTGAAATATATAATTATGACGAATGGAAATATGACAGAGTCGCTTATGATAGATTCCGTTCTGTGGACACAATTACGATAAACGGTTTTCTTTGCAAGGAAATCGAATTGTTCCAGAATTTGGATTGTGATGGCAATGTTAATCCTTATTATGAAACACGTTATATCAGCCAAGACGGAGATAGGATTTATGAAGTCATTGACGGCGAACGCTATCTGCTTTACGACTTCAGCAAAAAGATTGGAGAATATTGGCTTTTAACACATTATAACGATTATGATGCTGAAAATGTGGCTGATACTGTATTTGTTAAAAACATAACAGAAATCACATTGGAAGATGGAAGTACGAGAAGAATGTTCGAGACTTCCGCATACAATACTGGTTCCGCGGTATATTGCACAAACATAATAGAAGGAATAGGACTGGATAAATCTTTATTCCCATTCTATCAGCTGGTAGGGCCTCCTCCATGCAGAAATACTGGAATACGCTGCTATTCTGAAGACGGTGATTATCTCATAAAGTCAGATGTAGAATGTGATTATGAAGGATTTCCAACAGATGCATCAATAAATGAATCAGAAAAAGAGAAAATAATGGTCGTACATCCAACCATTTTCTCAAACAACGAAACGATTTCCATCAATTCAGATTCTGAGATTAAAGATGTGAAAATGATGGATATGCTTGGAAGAAAGATTGATATTTCACTCTATCAAACAGACGAATTTTCATATCAAATCAGTTTGAAAGAAAGATACAATTCTGGTGTTTATTTGATTATTGTCGAAACTAAAAACGGAGTTTGTTATGAAAAAGTGGTTTTGCAGGATTAACATGCTGGCATCTACTTCTACAACATCAGATGCGATAAGCGGAAAACTTGTTAAAGGGAATTGAGGATCTGAGGAACTGAGGATTTGAGGAACTGAGGAATTGAGGAATTGAGGAAATCAAATCCCTCATACCCTTAGTTCCTTAATTCCTCATACCCTTAATTCCTCATACCCTTAGTTCCCTTAAAAAACTTATATTTTTCCTTGACTTTCAGTTTTTTACAACTTATATTTGTAACGACTTATCTATTAAAATTTATTAAAACATGAAAACAAGAAACTTTACCAGACTAATCGCTCTGCTC
>JAFOBJ010000007.1 GCA_017381865.1 Bacteroidales bacterium | reverse complement strand
GTCTGGATATTCGTCGAGTTTGAAAAGATGTTCTGTATAAAGGTTGAAGAAATTGAATTTATATTCAGCGAGGCGACGAATCTGTTCTTTGATGAAATCCGTTGTTGGAATCGGACCACGGCTGATGTCGTCCATCCATCCGCGATATTCAAGAGAAGGGTAGTCGAAAATTTTATAGCAAGGAATATTCAGATTGTTTTCTGTGAGAAGTTGGTGACGTATAAGTTGTTTAAGACTTTGAGTTCCGTAGAACATGCCTTGTTCAGTAGTTGCTTCAATGGTGATTTTATTTGGCTCAACGTTAATAATGTATGACTGAACCATATTTTCTTTGGCAGGAATAGAATCTTTCAGTTGAAAAACGATGGCGTTTCTTTTCTTGATTTTATTTGAAAGACTTAAATCCAATCCTGTTATTTCAAGAATTTCATTCTTTAAAATATTTGATATTTCAAAATTGTCAAAAATTACAGTTGACTCATCCAAAATAAAATGTCCGTCATTTATTTCGACTTGTTGTGGCATTGGAATAATTCCAATGTTGTCCGTTGTTTGTTGTCCGTTGACATTAAAGAATAAAGCCAATATAATAATGAGAAATAACTTTTTCATAACTTTCAATTTTCCGTTTTCAATTTTAAATAATAAGACGCATCAATGTTTGTTAATTTATATGTGTCATTGATACGTCTCTACATAACTCCTAATTCCTAACTCCTAACTGAAAAGACGCAGCAATTACATATTGTTTATTTTTAAGGTGTAATTGATACGTCTCTACATAAACAAATTATGCATTATGCATTATGCATTATGAATTATGAATTAAATTAAATGTCAAATCCCGGAGCGTTCACGCTGAGCATATCATAAAGGTCGTCGATTCCCATTCCGTCGATGATACGTTTGATGATAGGAGGGAAGTTGCTGCCTTCGTTGACGTAACCGTCTTTGTAAATATCTTCCTTCAAAAATTGATTGATGTTTTCGAATATTTCATCATCATATAAGAATGAATGTACGACATCGGTGTCAGTTTGTACGTCGAAATACATCTTGCCGTCTTTACGGTTCTGTCCGTGATAGTTGTCTACAACGATAAAACGTTTCATTCCGAATTGATACATGTCGCAGATGAGTTCGCATTCGTCTGTTATTGAAAGAGAACAAACGCCGTTGTCGTTGATGACGAACTTACCGCCGATGCGGAATTTATGTGTTTCATTATAAAATTTCTGTGCCTTTTCTGCGTCTTCGAAAGAAGGGAAGCGCATATAAAAATCGTAATATTTGTGTGTCATAGTAAATTTTCTTTTTTGCAAAAATATAATTTTTTTTTCTTTCTGTTGAACAAAATATCACGATAAATTGTCTAATGTATGGTTTTGGTTATACATTTCAATTTTCTCAAATGATGAAAAGCACCTCAGTTCCCAGCTAGGTGCTTTTTTTAAGACAATAAGTCGATAAGTTGATAAGTTAATAAGTTTAAAAATCAAAGTGTTATGATTTTTAAGATAAAATTTTACCCCCCCCGAAAAATGTAAAATTAATACAAATAATTGTTATCTTTGTGCCATTGAAAAATTAAAAATCATTTACTATGAAAAAGTTATTAATGTTATTCGCTTTAGTTGCTATGCTTTTCGGTGTTTCAAGTTGTTCACTTCATGGTAGCTTGGCAACAAATGTAAATCAAAATTCTACAAATGTGGTTTTACAAGATAACAATTACAAAATTGTTGCAAAAGTGAGAGGTGAAGCACAAGCAGATTATTTCCTCTATTTTGGTGGTTTTAGAAAGAAAGGTTTGATTGAAGAAGCTAGAGCAGAAATGCTTGAAAATGCAAATTTAGTTGGTTCATCAAAAGCAGTTATCAACGAAACATTTGAAACAAGCGTAACAACATTTGCTGGTATTTACAGCTATGTTAAAGTTACATGTTCAGGATATGTTATAGAATTTACAGAATAAATTTATTCTTATTAAAAATAAAAAAGTCGCTTCATGAAGCGACTTTTTTATTTTAGGTTAAGATTTATATGTAAAAAGAAAAGGTTTAAAATTCAAGGGAGACCCTCAAACTTTAAACCTTAATCTTTAAACCTTAAACCAAGATTTATTGTTCTTTCACATTGTTCATACCAACTTCAACAGCTTGCATGTTCAATGGGATAAGTTTATGAGCACGTTCTGGAAGTGAGTGTTCGAGACCTTCTTTAACTTTATCCATTGAAATGATAGGTTTCAATTTAAGATAAGCACCGAGGATAATCATGTTGAACACTTTTGCATTACCCATGTCAGATGCTAATTGAGCGCCGTCAATGGTGTAAATCTTAATGTCAGTACGTGTTGGTTTGTGAGTAATACCGTTTGGATCGTAAAGGAGAACGCCGCCTGGTTTTACTTTACTTTCAAATTTGTCGAGTGATTGTTGGTTAAGGATCACAGCTGTATCGAAAGCGTTGAGGATTGGTGAGCAAACGCGGTCATCGCTGATGATGACAGTTACGTTAGCGGTACCGCCACGCATTTCAGGACCGTATGATGGCATCCAGCTGACTTCTTTACCTTCCATGATACCACTATATGCAAGGATCTTACCCATTGACAAGACGCCTTGTCCGCCGAAACCGGCAATAATAATTTCTTCTGTCATTGTTTTAAATTTTTTATTTTTCAACAATCTTACCGTCAACTTTAATGTCACCGAGTGGATAGAATGGAAGCATGTTTTCTACTAACCATTGGTTAGCTGCTACTGGTTCCATTTTCCAGTTAGAGTTACAGTTAGAAACGATTTCAACGAAGTTGACACCGCTCTTGCCGTTGATTTGGTTTTCGAAAGCTTTCTTGATAGCTGCTTTTGCTTTACGAACGCATGCTGGATTGTAAACAGCTTGACGTGTAACGTATTTTGTACCAGGAAGTTGAGCGATAAGTTCTGTTATTCTTAATGGGTAACCATTGCATGGGATACCGTCGAAACCTGCGCCTGCTGGTAATGTAGCTTTACGGCCGTAAGGTGTTGTAGCTGTCTTCATGCCTTCCAATGTTGTTGGAGCCATTTGACCACCTGTCATACCGTAGATACCGTTGTTAACGAAAATCATTGTGATGTTTTCGCCGCGGTTACAAGCGTGGATTGTTTCTGCTGTACCGATAGCTGCCAAGTCACCGTCACCTTGGTATGTGAAGATAACTTTGTTAGGCCATACGCGTTTGAGACCTGTTGCCAATGCTGGAGCACGACCGTGAGCTGCTTCTTGGAAGTCAACATCGAAGTAGTCGTATGCCATAACTGAGCAACCTACAGGAGCTACACCGATTGTATCTTCATCAACGCCGAGTTCTTCGATAACTTCAGCAACGATGCGGTGAATTGTACCGTGACCGCAACCTGGGCAATAGTGGAATGGTTTTTCGGTCAATAACTTAGATTTTTGATAAACTAAGTTTTCTGGTTTAATGATATCTTCTATTGACATGTTCTTATTCTCCTATAATTTGTTTTTTCATTGCTTCGAGAACTTCTTCTGGTGTGTGGATGATACCACCAACGCGACCGAAGTGTTCTGCTTTAACGCGACCGTTGACAGCCAATTTAACGTCTTCAATCATTTGACCACAGCTTAATTCAACTGCTAAGAAACCTTTAGCACCTCTGTCGATGAGGTTTTGAATAGCTTTTGATGGGAATGGGAATAATGTGATAGGACGTAATAAACCGACTTTAAGACCTTCAGCGCGTGCCAATTGTACTGATTTTTGAGCGATACGAGCACTTGAACCGTAAGCTACGAATACATATTCTGCATCTTCGCATTCGATTTCTTCGAAACGTACTTCGTTTTCTTCAACTAATCTGTATTTTTCTTGGAGATG
>JAFOBJ010000097.1 GCA_017381865.1 Bacteroidales bacterium | reverse complement strand
TTCCAGCTTTATCTAAATCTTTAATTAAATCGATGTTGTCAATTAGTTTTGGGTCTTGGTTACATACAGAGAAATAAGAATCTAAACAATCTACAGCCCAAGCTAAAGATGAATTAAGTATGTATTGCCTTGTCCTATATATTGATGCCTTTTTATCCCTAGGATTCCAAGATGTCGAGAAACTGAGAGGACATTCAACATTCTCATTATTGTCTATGTAGTCTAATCCTATGAGAGCTGTAATCAAAAAATGATTTGCGTGCCCCAAAGAGTCTTTAAACTTCCTCCTTGGTCTACTAATATTTAAATAAAGTTCAGTCATAATTATATTTTTGCAGACTAAGTGGGATTCGAACCCACATCTCGCACTTTAAAGGCATAATTAATATGCTTTGAAGGAGCGCGCCCTTGCCGTCAGACCACTAGTCCATACCAGTTTATAGTATCTCTTTCAACCCAAGTTCTCTCAGGAAATTATTATGTTCATCTCTCGCTGCGGTAATTTCTTTCTCTATATCTTCAAGTTTCGCTTGTACCGCAGTGAGGTCCACAGCCTCCTCTTCTTTTGATAAGTTTACATATCGAGTTATATTGAGGTTGTAGTCGTTATCCTTAATCTCGCTCAATGATACTTCACGAGCATATCTGCTTTTTGTCGCGCGGCTCTTGTATGCCTCGATAATCCTCTCTACATCTTCCTCGCGCAAATAGTTCTGTCGTTTACCCTTTTCATAATGCTCCTCTGAACTTGCATTGATAAAGAGTATCTTGTCGTTCTTGCGACATTTCTTCAAAACAATGATACATACTGGAATACCTGTTGAGTAGAACAAATTGGCTGGTAAGCCAATTATGGCATCAATATAGTCCTTCTTGATAAGTTCTTTGCGGATAATCTCTTCCTTACCACCACGGAACAATACGCCGTGAGGTAGAATGATTGCCATTGTGCCACTATCGCTTAGGAAGTGTAAACCGTGAAGTAGGAACGCAAAGTCTGCTGCCGATTTTGGCGCAACGCCAAAACCATTAAAGCGGAAATCTTTTGCAGTCTCCTCCTTCGGATCCCAGCGCAGGCTGAATGGCGGATTTGCAACAATGGCATCAAAGGATAACTTCTTTGCAGGATTCTCTTCGCTCAATATGTTCCAATCATTGACAAGCGTATCTCCGTGATGAATCTCAAACTCGGTATCCTTAACACCGTGAAGGAGCATATTCATACGAGCCAAGTTGTAAGTTGTGATATTCTTCTCCTGACCGTAAATCTTGCCAATACCATTGCTTCCCATCTCTTTGCGAACATTGAGCAACAGCGAACCCGAACCACACGCAAAGTCAAGAACCTTGTCAATTTTACTCTTCTTACCACTTTTGGGGTCTTGACAATCCAAGGTTACTATCTTCGACAAGATGGAAGATACCATTTGAGGCGTGTAAAATTCGCCCGCCTTTTGTCCAGAACCCGCAGCAAACTGACCGATAAGATACTCATAAGCATCTCCAAGATCGTCGCTATCAACAGATAATTCGGCTAATTTATTAGCAATGGTCTTAATTACTTTGCAAAGGAGAGCATTTCGTTCTGTATATGATTTACCCAACTTCTCGGAGTTGAGATTTATCTCCGAGAACAAACCCTTGAAAGAACTCTCAAACGATTCATTCTCGATATACTTAAATCCGTCTTGTAGGGTTTTGAGCAAATTGCCACTCTGTGTGCGAGCCAAGCTGACTACATTATCCCATAGGTATTGTGGCTCAATTACATAATGGATTTTACGGCGCATCTGCTGCTCAAACAGGAACGCATCGTCCATATTGGCATTGTACCACATTTGAAGAGGAATGCAAACGCTCTCATTCTCAGCATCATTCTTCACCTCTGCAGGATAGTCCGATCCTAACTCCTTTTTTGCGGCTTTCAGGTAGTTGTCCGACAGATATTTCCAGAAGAGGAATGAAAGCATATAGTCGCGGAAGTCATCCGCCATCATTGCTCCTCTCAACTCATTAGCAACAGCCCAAAGAGCTTTGCCTAATTTATTTTGGTTGTTATTATTAGTCGCCATAATATTATAGTGAAAAATGAAATGTCCTGATTAGTCGATCTATTACATTATTGATTAATGTTTTATTATCTTCATTTAAGAGGGCTATTTTCTGTGTATATATTTTGTCATGTGAAAGTGCATTTATAACATCTGCTTTCATATTAATCTCTTCGGCTGATTCATCGCCAAATAATTTGTCTAATATGTAGCCAAATCGACCTTCACCGACGAATGATGCAACACATTCAAGTACTTGTCGTAACAAAGCGAAATGATAAGTGTTTAGTTCATTATTGATAGACGCACTTTGAATTATTCGTAATAATAGAAGATGATATAAGTGTATCGCCTTCTTCTGCCCTACCAACTTATATGTGCCATTATTGTGTTCTAAAAAGCGAACTAAATACTTATTTTCTTCTTTTTGAATTTTTTCAATAATATTTGTGCCATCTTCTTTTAGGATATTGTTTTCATGCCATTTAATAGATTTAAACATTCCGGAATATTCACCTTTCTTTAACCAGTCTTGAAGAATAGAAAATATTCCCATATGGTGCGTTGTGATAATAATTTTTCTATTATCGCAATGTTTCTTTAGTAATTCAAGTAGTAGATGAGCTGTAATGAAAATGTTATGGTCATCCATGCTGGAAACAGGATCATCAATAAAAAAATGCTGATTCTGTACATTAGCCCAACCGTCAACTTCAAACAATGCAAGGAAGAAAGACCATACAAAAATTCTTTCTTCGCCTCTTGAAATCTTAATTGGAGTATGGGACTCATCTCCATCAAGATAAAACGATATTGATCCAAAGCCTTCTTCGGGATTTTGGTCATTAAGTGGATTTAAAAAGAATTTATATTTGGGTTTGTATGGTGTTAATTTATCTAATATCAAGTCCTCGTCTAAATTTGCATGATATTTATTCAAACTTGATGGAATAATATTAAGCTTAATGTCTGCATTGTCATTCTCTTCATCGTTATTCCATTGGAATAGATCTTCACTATATGCATTATAATACACGCCAACAGCATTATTCCCATTAATCTTTTTTGTGTAATTCTTGTACTCAACAGATAAACGTGTTTTGCCTGTTGAATTAAATGCATATATGAGTATTATTTTCTCTTTAGCATTATATATTTGTTGTACTATATTTTTCATAGGTCGGTCTTATAGCTTAGGAAATAGTTGTTGCATTAAACCTTGTTTGTGAAGTTCTAATGCCTTAATCTTTTCATCATATTTAGCAATCTGTTTATCAATTGATGACAGTGTATTTGCAATTTTAAATTGCTCCGTTAAAGATGGAACATAAAGATTTATCTTTGCAAAAAAATCTTCTGTTGAAATGTTTAACAATCCATGATTTCTTGCACCTTCTTGTGAAATGCTGTTAATCTCCTTATGGATTAGTTCGGACTCAAAATAATATTCAAAGAAGACCTTGCTAAAATTCTGATTATCTTTAATTCTGAAACATATATATATCGGAGACACTACTCCCTGATTATATAATTTCAAAGCCTTTATCGCACCATATGGATATCCTTGTGATTTGCTCTTGTTATAAGCAAAATCTCCCTTATTCACAAGATAATATTTTGACACATCCAAAGCTGCAACATTTTTGTTAAAATAGTCATATTGACTAATCAACCCATATTGCGCGGATATTGTTAATACATTTTGATTGTTTAATGTATTTTTCTCTGTAATTCGAGAAAATATCTGACCTAGGGCATACACTTCCCACTCCCCGTCGTTCTGAAATTCAGGGAAACGGAGCTCGGGGAGAGTTTTACTCTTAGCAGGGAATAACTTCTGCATTAAGCCCTTCTTATGCTCCTTTAATTGCTCAAGTTTACGCTTTGTCGTATCAATTTCTTTATCCAAAGAAGAAAGGCAATCTGCAATCTTCTTTTGTTCTCTCAAAGATGGATATGGCATTGGCATATCCATAAAATCATCGGTTGCGATATTAATTCTATCGAATCGCGCACCATAGTTGGCTTTGGCTTTTAGATAATTATGCCAATGTGTACTTTTGAAATAGTACTCATAAAAGTTAATATCGCCCTTATGGAATCCAAAAATTAAATAAAGGGGAGACATGATGCCTTTATCCAATTTATTCCTCGATATAGGTCCTACAGGGGCCGCGGTAGATACACGTGGATTATATACGAAATCATTATGTTCGATAATACTATAATTAACTAAATTATCTTTAGTTACAATCTCTCTATCAAAATATTCTTCTTGATTAACGACACCTCCAATTGCAGAATTAGTGTATACAGGCAATTTTAGCCCTTGCCTATTTTTGGTCACTTTGCGTTTCGCTATATCCAACAGTTTGCACGTTTTCCACTCCCCGTCATTTTGAAACTCTGGGAAGCGGAGATCAGGAATATATTTATTATCGTTAGTCATAATGATTTTTTATCTTTATTAAAACCATTTTTAAGTATATTTAAAAATACTTCATTGTTAGCTTTAGCGTCTTTAATAAATGCATCAATTGACAGAACATATGTTGCAATTGGATATTTTTGTGGATTGTCAAGGGAAATTTGGAGCATATTCTCCTTGTAGTAAAGGCTATCTTTGGAGAATAATGGAGTATATTCTTCGTTGATTAGTGATAATTTAAAATCGTCATTAAATTCAACAATAGCATAAAACCACATCCTTTGAATTTTATTAGGATAATATTGCAATAATTTAATGGCTCGTTGTTTTAATTGACTAATAGCTTCCTCAGCTTTTGCTAATGCAATTCCTTTTTTCTTCAATTCAATTATAACAACATCTGTAGATTTGTCTTCTGATTCATTTGGGTTGTTGGAAAACATAACAACAATATCAGGCCTATCATTGTTCTTTTCAGATGATGATTGGGTAATTTCCTCTATAACTTGTTTCATGGTTTTATCAGACATTGCAGTAGTATATGTCATATACTTATTGTCTAACAACCATAAATTGTTATTATATATACAGTTTATATCACTATCTTTATAAACATTTTTTTGAGGAAGAATAATATTGTGAATGTCTGATTCTGGATTTTCGTTTGTTATTTTTTCAATTTTATTTATGATTTTTTCTCTGTATAAAATATATTGAGCTAAAGTTCTTGATGATATGTCTAATGCTTTGTCATATTTGTCATTATCAAGATTCTGTGTTTCCAAGATCTCTTTTTGGTCTCGCAGGAATCTTTTTTGAGCTTCTTCGATAGATTTTGAAAGAGATATGATGCCTACTTCATTTTCATTAAAATATCCTAACAAATGTGGATATATCTTGTTGAGGGAATTTCTTGTGTTTTTGTTCCTTTCTTTAATGCTAGGTATTTCTTTTTCTACAATTTCAGCAACTTTTTCTCTAAATATACCTTTAATTGTCTTTAAGTCTGATTCTTTCAATGTTAATGTTTGTCTAGAAGAATCAACTTTGCCGTTGAAAAATGACGAGTGTAATATAAAAAAAATCTGATAGCCATATTGTGGTAAGTTTTCTTTTGAAATAATGTCGTCAATGTTTTGTGATCTGTTATCAACACATAAAGCGGTCATTAGAAATGTTTCTCTTGCATCATCAACTTTTCTTATAGAGTAATCGATATTGGAGTTTTCAAACATTCCAATAGTATCCATATTAATAGATACTTTGCTCATATTAGGAATATCACTATTATTTATCTCTGTTTTGTATCGTCCAACATTGTGTTTAGGATTTTTCTTTGGAATGTTTATTTCAAAAGTAATATTGGTATTTCCGCCGTTATTTTTGATTGAGTATAATTTAGGAAAAAATTCGTGTAATATTTGTTGTTTAAGATAGTCAGGTGTGATTACACTGATACTACTTAATCTTTTTAAAGAACAATCTTTAAATGTTAATGTTGTTTCCTTCCTGCAATCAATGTTGTCTGACAAATGCATATCTGTTTTTTCTTTGTCAAATTCATCATTGAAAGTAAATGTTCTATGGCATTCATTGTAATAACTTGATATTTCTATTTTGTTGAAATAACTTAAATATACTAGCCTGCCAACACCTTTATGAGAATCTTCTTCTACACTTAACAATTCGCAGAACTTTTCATATCGTTCATCTGTGAAACCATCGCCATTATCTGTTATTGTAATTTGTAAAGTCTCTTGTCTTTCGAAAGATTCAATGAAAATATTAACACTTATCTTTGTTGCATTAGCATCTAATGAATTAGCAATGGCTTCTTTGAATACCTGTTCTAAAGAAGGATTGTTAAAAAATAATTTTACTGCTTGTTTTGTGTTTACTCTCATAATGCATTGTTTTTTTATTCTTCATATGCTGAAAGTCCAGATATTTTTTGACCACTTGCCATACGCTTTAGAAGAGGAACTAAGTCTGTCATAATTTCATTCTCCTTCTTGGTGCGATCCTTCCAGCCCAACTCCAATGGAGCTACAAGCTCGCTCAATTTCTCACCGTCGAAAATCTTGCGATCCACAATAGTGTGAACAAAACTTTGCAACGAATCAACACTCAACTTATGCGTTTCTGCAATGGCGATAAGTTCATTCGCAAATTTCTCCGACTTAAACACCTCATAACCATCTTTTATTTCGTCCTCTGTCTTGCCTTTAATACCATCAAGACTATCAATATAAGCAACAATGTCATCTCGTTCATCGATAAGGTTGGCACTCGAGCTTACTAAACTTATCAACTGTTCCTTGTTCATCTTCATTTTTGATGGTGCACCTATATATCGAGCAATAAGCTCCATAATATAATCGTAGTCAATCAATGCCGAAGCGAAGAGTACAAATTCAAAGTCTAGCTCCTCAACCTCTGGAGAAATATCCTCATTGCGTTTGTTTTCACGCTTTTTCTTCAAGCTATAAGCTAAATCTAAATAAGCACCTCTGAATGCGAGGAGTTCTTCGTCAGTAAAACCATATTGCATGTGTGGTTCTGATACGATTTGAGTGTCAGTTTCTTCGTCTTTTATAAAATCTGTATACTGACTTAGTTGTGTATTATATCTTTGTACTTCCTTAAAATAATTTATAAAACAAGCTTTAGCCTCGTCTCCTCTAAGATTTGCAACTTCAGATGCCTTAAATTCAAGGTTTTGTAGCTGCATGAAATTTCTAAGGTCTGCGATTGCTTTTTTGTACTTTTTGTTGATAACTTCAGCAGATTCTACAAGCCATATTTGGCGTGCCTTATCAGGAGATTTTTCACCTGAAAATAATGCGATAGCTGCATCTACGGCATCTTGTTGACCTCGGAAATCAAGAATATTGCCATATGGTTTAGTGTCATTCAGTATTCGATTGGTTCGTGAGAAAGCCTGTATCAGCCCGTGGTACTTTAAGTTTTTATCTACATACAGAGTATTCAAATACTTTAAGTCAAAGCCTGTGAGCAACATATCTACCACAATGACAATATCGATTTTGTTCTTATGCGCGTAATCTTTATTACTATACTTCTGATTTTTAATGCGTTGTTGAACGTCTTGGTAATACACGTCAAATTCAGCTATAGAATTATGTGTGCCATATTGCTCGTCATAATCTCGAATAATAGCTTCAAGAGCATTCTTCTTTTTGTCAGGCTCTATCTCATTATCTTTACGCTCTTGTTCCAAATCCTCCTGGATTTGCATAATATCTTTGTTGCCTTCGGATGGAGGTGAAAATACACAGGCTATATTGAGTGGTTCCATATTCTCATCCTTTGAAAGGTGTTGCTCATGAACCTCTCTCAATATGTTATAATAGTCAATAGCATCATTGATAGAAGCCGTTGCAAATAGCGCATTGAAACGGCAATCACCAGTAGCGGCTCTATGCTTTTCTATAATAACCTCGGCTATAGCTCTCTTGCGAGTGCTCTCATCAATGTAGGTCTCGATCTCGTTGGCTTTGAAATAATCTACATGGAAACGCAAAACATTATGATCGTCAATTGCATTTGTAATTGTATATGCGTGCAGTTTCTTCTGGAAAATATCCTCTGTGGTTCTGTATTGTGCTTGCTCTCCTGTTACTTGTGTATATGCAGCATTTCTTCAAAAATAGGCGTACCTGTAAAACCGAACAATTGAGCCTTTGGGAAGAACTCTTTAATTGCTTTGTGGTTTTCTCCGAACTGAGAACGATGACATTCATCGAAAATGAACACAATGCGCTTATCCTTAAGTGGAAGCAAACGCTCTTGATAATTATTCCTATTGTTAGAGTCCAATGCAATGCCTAATTTTTGAATTGTCGTAACGATAATCTTGTCGGCATAATCATCTGACAACATTCTCCTTACAAGACTCTCGGTATTTGTGTTCTCTTCTACACAACCATCTTGAAATTTGTTAAACTCTTCACGAGTCTGCTTGTCGAGATCCTTTCTGTCTACAACAAACATGCATTTCTCGATGTCTGGATTATCCTTAAGAAGAGTAGATGTCTTGAATGAAGTCAATGTCTTACCACTACCAGTAGTATGCCATATGTATCCATTACCTCGATTTTCATCAATACAGTTGATTATGGCATTAACCGCATATATTTGGTAGGGGCGCATGATAAGTAACTTTTGCTCACTAGCTACTAAAACCATATATTGACTGATCATTTTTCCAAGTTTGCACTTTGCCAAGAAAACTTCTGAGAATTCATCTAGATTAGAGATCTTTTTATTTTTCTCATCAGCCCACTCGTAAACTGGTAAAAATTGTTCTTCAGCATTGAAATTGAAATGCTGATTGTTATTATTGGTAAAATAGTATGTTCTACTTTGATTGCTTACAACAAATAGTTGCATGAAACAAAGTAAAGAATTTGTATAACCATTACCAGAGTCATTTTTATAGTCTACAACCTGCTGCATCGCTCGGCGAGGACTAACATCTAGAGTTTTTAGCTCTATCTGAACAATCGGCAAACCATTTATCAAAATGATAACATCATATCGCTGAAAACTATTGCGAGTATTTATGCGAAGTTGGTTGATAACTTCGTATTCGTTCTTACACCAATCTTTAATATTAACTAATGTATATTGAAGTGGAGTTCCATCTTCTCTTATAAATGTGTTGCGTTCTCGTAATCTTTTTGATGAGACGAATACATCAGGGTCTGTAATTTCTTCCAATAATCTGTTGAATTCAGAGTCTGTAAGGTGTACTCTATTGAGATTTTCAAATTTTTTACGAAAGTTTTGCTCTAGTGTTTTTCTGTCGCAAATATCTGGACGATAAGAATATTTTAATTCTTCTGCTAATTTACTTATAAGATTATCTTCTATTAATTTTTCTCTTATCATATCCTAAATATCTCATTATTATTATTTTAAATGTTAGAAGAGAACGGCTGTTTCGTTTAATGTTTAGTACTTAAATTTCAACAAAAATAATATTTTTTTACTAGATGAAATCTGTTTTTTATAAAAAAATATCATCTTTATTCATGTATATATATCTTTAATTTATAGAAATATAAAAGTTAGTCTGAGATAGATTAACGAATGCCTGTAAAAACCGTCATTTTAGACTCATTCAATCATTATTCTTAAGCATAAACAAGTCCGAGACCTAAGGTCTATATTCTGCATAAACCTTAAATAAATGTGGACAGTGTCGCCAACATAATTAGAAAGGGTAGGAGAGACTCATACACTTTTATGTACGACGACTATGTTTTAGAACGCAGTCTTCTTGCATGCGTTTATGCTGAATGTATCACGAGGTTAGTGCCAAGAACATAACTTTTCCTCCATAATAAAAAAACTTTCGTTTTTGCCTTTTGACATTAGCCTTTTTCGTATCTTTGCACCCGCACGTCTTGCTGAACCGACGTCCTTTTGTAAATGCAAAAGTTAAGGTTCGACAAGACGTTTTTTTATTGCTATGAGCAATGGGCTATGGGCTTTGAGCCTTGGGGATAGCTCGGTGCTCATGGCTCAAAGCTCAAGGCATTTTATGATTCAAAAAAGATATTACATAGAAAATCTTCGTATTGCGTTTCCGGTGATATTGTCGTTCGCAGGACAGCAGCTGGTGCAGGTTATGGATACTATCATGGTGGGTCGCCTCGGTGCGGTGGAACTGTCTGCCGTGTCGCTCTCAAGTGCTATCATCACCAATATCACTATGATTGGCCTCGGTATCGCGATGGGTCTCACTCCTTTGGTTGGGGTGCATCATGCGAGAAACGAACGTCAGCAGTCGGGAATATTATTCCAGAACTCTATGCTGCTGAATATTATGATAAGCATAGTTCTTTGCGGACTTCTTCTAGCCATCAACCCGATGCTGCGTCTGTTTGGTCAGCCGGAATCGGTGCTCGGCATCTTGGACGGCTATTATTATTCCGTGACATTTTCATTGATACCATATATGCTGTTTATGTCTTTCAAGCAGATGCTCGAAGGTCTCGGCAATACATTCTATTCCATGCTGATAACGATAGGATGTAACGTTATGAATATCTTCCTTAACTTCGGTTTCATATATGGTTATATGGGATTTCCAGAACTCGGCGTCACTGGCGCAGGCGTCGCTACTCTCATCTCAAGAATCATGATGCCGATAGCGTTTGTCGTCATTGTTTTGATTAAAAAAGAATACAGAAATTATTTTTCTTATTTTAAAAGAGCAAACATTTCTTTCAAAAAACAAATCGAGGTTCTTAAAGTCGGTTATCCTATTGCGACGCAACTTACTCTCGAGCTTTTCTCATTGACATTCATGACTATCATGATGGGATGGCTAGGGGAGAAGACGCTGGCAGCCAATCAGATAGTGCAGACTATGATAGGATTTTCCTTTATGATTGCCAACGGCGTGGCGTCTGCTTCCACTATTTTGGTCTCTCATGATTTGGGGCGTAAAGACTTAAATTCTATTAAGAATCACGCTTATTCTGGAATGCATCTCGGCATCGCTATTATGGTGTTCTTCGCTTTGTTATATGCTTTTGGCGGAGAATTTCTTGCTCGAATTTTCAGTGCTGATGAAGATGTCGTAGCGATAACGGCGAGATTGTTTGTCGTCGTCGCTTTCTTTGAAGTCATCGACGGCACGCAGGTCACGATGCTTGGAGCTTTGCGCGGACTCACCGACGTGAAGTTTCCTATGTATTGCGCTTTGATATGTTATATCTTGGTTGAAATACCAGTCGGTTATATCTTGGGTTTCAAACTCGGTCTCGGCGCAGAAGGCATCGTCGGAGGTTTCATGGCAGGAATCTTATTAGCTGCGATTTTGTTTATAACGAGATTTAGGAAGTTAGTTAGGAGTTAGGAATTGTTTTAAAACCATTGAGCTAAGGCTATTGGCTGTTGAACTTTTTTAAAATAGCCGTGAGCTTTGAGCCTTGAGCTGGAAGTCAACAGACTTTTGGTATAGCCTTTTTGTGTATAAATAAAACCTCATCACTACATTACTTCATAACTTCATCACTACATTACTCATTGCAATTGCCCACAGCCCACAGCTCAAAGCAAAAAATATTTCGTAAGTATTGTAATATGATTTGAATAATTTCGTAAAATTGTGATATTATTAACCATTAGAAAATAAAAGTAATGAAAAGAGTATGTTTATTTATGACATTAATCTGTATGATGATGGTGTCATTTAAGCCAGATGGCAGTTATGGAAAACATGAAGGTCACGGATATGTTGACTTAGGCTTAAGCGTTAAATGGGCAACATGCAATGTTGGTGCCACATCTCCAGAAGATTACGGACATTATTTCGCATGGGGAGAGACAAGTCCTAAGGATGAATACACTGAAGATAATTGTTCCACATGCGACAAACAAATGAGTGACATTGCAGGCAATGCACAATACGAGGCAGCACGTGCCAACTGGGGCGGAAATTGGAGAATGCCTACAAAAGCAGAGATACAAGAACTCATAGATAAATGTACTTGGACATGGACAACACAAAACGGAGTTAATGGCCATAAAGTAAAAGGACCAAACGGTAACAGTATCTTCCTTCCTGCTGTGGGCACCCGTGACGGGTCATCGCTCAATTTCGCTGGAAGTGGCGGTTACTATTGGAGTTCTACTCCTTACGGCAACGGCTACGACTGCAACGCATGCGGCCTGGATTTCTATAGTGTCGGTCAGGACGTGGACAGCGGCTACCTCCGCTACCACGGTCTATCAGTGCGTCCAGTCTTAGAATAAAAGCGAAGCGCATTCAATTTATTTGGTTCATTTAATTTATTTCCGTCGGGCATTTAAGAG
The DNA here is from genome assembly GCA_017381865.1 of Bacteroidales bacterium. Taxonomy (GTDB): domain Bacteria; phylum Bacteroidota; class Bacteroidia; order Bacteroidales; family F082; genus Limimorpha. The sequence goes on along the minus strand of JAFOBJ010000097.1, from coordinate 17,906 downwards.
CCCGACGGTCGGATAGTAATATTTAAATTGAAAACTGAAAATTGAAAATTGGCTTTCAGTTTTCAATTTTAACTGCTCATGGCTCACAGCTCATTGCAAATCAGCTCCGAAGGAGCGGCAGTTCCTAGGCAGGTGATGAAGCACGTAGTGCGGAATCCCTGCAAAATAAGTTTAAAAAAAAATAAAGCGCCGAAGGTGCGACAGATATAATTTCTGTCGTCCTTACAGGACTAGGATTGTAAATCAATTATTTTAAGCAGGGGCTCCGTGCTACGCACTCCACCGCCTGCCTGGAAACTATCGTCCCTAACGGGACTAATTTTTGTTGTAAATTTTAAAAAATGAATAAAAAAAGACAGGTAACTTGGGCTGTTTTGTATGCCCGTTACCTGTCTTTTTTTCGCTCAATTACCAATCATTTTGGGCAACATTACCATAAAAAACCTCAGAAAAATTTTCTGAGGTTTTATTTTTGAGATTCTGAATTTCTGAGATTTATAAAAATCATCCAATCAACTCTAATTTATCAATATTTGTATCATCTTCCATTCTTAGATTGTCGATGATAAATCCTTGACGCTCAGGTGGATTCTTTCCTCCCATATAGAATTTTAGCAGTTCCATGATGCTTGAATCGTGACGTAAGATGATTGGTTCTAATCTGATGTTAGGACCGATGAAATGGCTGAATTCGTCAGGAGATATCTCGCCGAGACCTTTGAATCGAGTGATTTCTGGATTTGCTCCTAAGCTCTTGATGGCCTCTATTCTTTCTTCGTCGGTATAGCAGTAAATGGTTTTCTTCTTGTTTCTCACGCGGAACAAAGGTGTCTGTAATATATAAAGGTGTCCGTCGCGAACCACGTCAGGGTAGAATTGCAAGAAGAAGATGAGCATCAATAATCTGATGTGCATTCCATCGACATCGGCATCGGTAGCGATGACGATATTGTTATATCTCAAATTTTCTATTGACTCGTCAATGTTGAGAGCTGCTTGAAGTAGGTTGAATTCTTCGTTTTCATATACGACTTTCTTTGTCAAACCGAGGCAGTTTAATGGTTTACCTCTCAAACTGAACACGGCTTGTGTTTGTGCGTCGCGGCTCTTTGTGATGCTTCCAGATGCTGAGTCACCCTCAGTGATGAACAATGTAGTCTCGAGTCTTTTCTCGTGATTTGTGTTATAATGGATGCGGCATTCGCGCAGTTTCTTGTTGTTGAGACTTACTTTCTTCGCACTTTCTTTAGCAAGTTTCTTGATGTTCGCCATGCCTTTGCGTTCTTTCTCGTTTTGGAGAATCTTACGCATAAGTGCCTCTGCGACTTCAGAATTGATATGTAAGAACTTGTCGAAATGACGTTTGATGATGTCTGTGATATATGCTCTGATTGTCACTCCGTCTGGTTCCATGAAGGTGGAACTGAACTTGGTCTTGGTCTGTCCTTCGTATTCAGGATTCATGACTTTGATGCTTATCGCTGCTACGAAAGATGAACGGATGTCTGATACTTCGTAATCTTTGTTATAGAACTCTCTGATAGTCTTAGCTATAGCTTCGCGGAATACGTTGAGGTGTGTACCGCCGAGAGGGTTGTGCTGACCATTGGCGAAGGAGAAATATTCCTCGTTTGATGTAAGATTGGAATGTGTGAAAGCGCATTCAAAGTCACCTTCCTTGATATGAATGACAGGGTAGGCGCATGTCTCTTCTTTGCCAATCTTACGGAGTAACAAGTCATAAAGTCCGTTTTTGGCTTGATATTTTTGTCCGTTGAGATAAACTGCGAGACCGCTGTTAAGGAATGCGTAGTTCCATATCATTTCCTCTACATATTCCATGATGTAATGATAGTTGCCGAACAATTCTCTGTCGGGCGTGAATATCATCTCGGTGCCGTTTTTCTCTTCAGTATCAAATATTTCTGATTCTGTAACGATATTTCCTTTGGAATATTCGACGTATTTTGTCTTGCCGTCGCGATAAGCCTGGGCCTTGAAATGAGACGACATAGCGTTCACGGCTTTAGTACCAACACCGTTGAGACCAACGGATTTCTTGAAAACTTTGGAGTCGTACTTGCCGCCAGTGTTCATCTGTCCGACGCAGTCGCGGAGACTTCCAAGAGGAATGCCTCGACCGTAGTCGCGGACACGAACAGTGCCGTCAATGATGCTGACTTCGATTGTCTTGCCGAAACCCATCACAAATTCGTCAATGCTGTTGTCGATGATTTCTTTGAGAAGGACGTAGATACCATCATCGTGAGCAGAACCGTCGCCAGCCTTGCCGATATACATTCCAGGACGTGTCCTGATGTGCTCAGCCCACTCCAAATGCTTAATACTTTCTTCGTTGTAATCTTCTGATACAGGTATGTTTACAAAATCCAACTCGTTGTTTTCCATGACGCTTTCCTCAAATTTTCGTGAAACGCAAATATAGTGAAAAATTAGAAATTATAAATTAGGAATTGGGATTTTTTTTTTGAACTAAGGCTGTTGGCTGTTGAACTAAGGCTATTGGCTGTTGAACTAAGAACTCTTTAATTCTTACAAAGATTTTGAAGTTTTGAGATTCTGAGTTTCTAAAAGAATACAATCCCGGCAACACCAGACATGGCTATTAAAATCATCGGGTTGACCTTGAAGAAGAAAACGCAGACGAAGCTCACTGCGCATATTATGATACTGATATTGTTTTCTCCTAATCCTACGTCAGGGAAGTTGGCACTGTTCATCATCAGCATGGCTGCCGCGAAAATCAAGCCTGCGATGAATGGCTTCATGTTTTTCAAGGTGTTCTTGATGATGAAGTTCTCCTTGTTTTTGAACAAGAATCTTAAGACGAAATACAATAATATTAAAGATGGTAATACGATTGAAAATGAGGCTAATAGCGAACCTAATATTCCTCCTACCTGGTATCCGACATAAGTGGCGCAGTTGATGGAAATCGGGCCTGGCGTCATCTGCGACAAGGCGACGACGTCGGCAAATTCGCTCATCGTCATCCATCCGTGTTTCTCCACAACTTCAAACTGTATCATCGAAAGCATGGCATAACCGCCTCCAAAACCCAAGAGACCAATTTTTAAATAGACTAAGAATAGTTGTAAATATATCATATCAATTCATAATTCATAATTAACTCCTTATACCCTCAATTCCTCAGTTCCTTATACCCTCAATTCCTCAGTTCCTTATACCCTCAATTCCTCAATTCCTCAGTTCCTCAATTCCTCGCTTCCTCAGTTCCTCATTAAAATCGCGTGAGTGAGACATGTTATTATTGCGAACAGAATAATGTATGCTGGTGATACTTTGAACCACCAAATCAGAATCACAGTGGCGATGGGGAAGATGGCTGTCAGCCAATTGACTTTGGCAGTGATGCATAGCTTTAGTGCAGGCGATAATATCAGTGCCACGACGCAGGGCCGTATTCCTCTGAATATCTTTTCGATGGTTGGATTGTCCTTGTAATCAGTGAAAAACATAGCGATGAGAAGCATGATGACAATAGAAGGTATCATCGCGCCGAGGCATGAAACGATGGCTCCTTTGGTTCCCTTGATTTTGTACCCCACATAAAGGGCGCAGTTGACGGCGAATACACCAGGCAGCGTCTGCACTACAGCAATAGAATCCCAAAACTCCTCGCTGTCGATCCACTTGCGCTTTTTCACAACGGCGCGTTCTATCATGTCGAGCATGGCGTAACCGCCACCAATAGTGAATGCTCCAATGTTAAAAAATGTTACAAAAAGTTGCCAACAGATTTTCATAAGAAAAAATTAAGTTGCAAAGATAAAAAAAAGACAGCTTAAGCCGTCTTTTTTTAGTCAATAGTCAATGGTCAATGGTCAATGGTCAAAAGTTAACACTTTTTATCACTTTGTTTCCAATCTTAACGACATATAATCCTTGTGAGAGGTCGAGGTCGATAGAACCATTTGTTATCGCACTGTAAACGCAAACACCATTTGTGTTGTATATTGTAACCATTTCGTTTTCAGGATTGAAGATGTTGAGTTGTCCTTGTTTGAAATAAGCATAAGCTGATGATTGTGCTTCAAGGTCTTCTACATTTTCTGTGTTTAATGTAACGAAACGAGGCTCTGTCATGTCGCTGTACATTGCGTTTATAATCGTTTCATTATCTTTATCATAGACGTTCTTTATGCTGTAGATTTGGTAGTATAATTCATCGTATTTGTAGTGTTCCTGAACGCTGATGTCGACGCTAGTTTCGTAGCAAAGTTTTTGTAGTATAGGCGTTGTGACTTTGGCTGCAGTTGGAAGCTCTTGATATATTTTAAGGTTGTCTATGAATAGATAACCGCTTCCGTAATAAACGATTTCGATGTTAGATTCTTCGTCGCCTTTTTGCATTGGGAATGAAAAATCGTTCCACTCGGCATCTGGCAATGAAATGGCTTGCTCGTAAGCAATATAACCTTCGCTATCTATAAGGTTTACAACGATATAATCGTCAGTATTTCCTTTTAAAGATAAGGAAATGTTGAATGAGCCATTGTTGTAAGATAGGTTGTATAGAGGAGATGATAAGTATCCGTAAAGTTCATCTTTGTTGAATTCTCCAGAAACGCCAATGATGTTGTTTGCGAAAATTGGTAAGAAAACGAACCATGATTCGTATTCGTAAGAGATTTCTTCTGGCACTTCAGGGTCTATTGTTGTTCCGTCTGATATTATGTTTGAGAAGTCATAGTCTGTAAAGAAGTATGTCTCGTCATATTGTGCGGTGTGTTTTGCGTAAAGATGGAGATAATATTCATCTACGCCTTCTGTGGCATTCCAATTAGCTGTGAATCCGTTGCTTGTGATGTTTGTCTCTGGCAATAAAGTTGGTGCTGGAATATAATGATTGACGATTTCAATGTCATCGATTAATAATTTGTCATACATTGAAAAAAGTATTATGTAAGAATTTTCTACTCCAATTGTTGATACGAATTCAACTTCAACCCATTCGTTTCCAGGGATGGATGTGTATTCAATGTTCAGTGGTTCTGAATATTCGTCAAGGAGATTGTAGCAGAAATAATCGCCTTCAGTGGAAACTGATTTCACTCGGCATTTGATTGTGACGTTTCCTGTTGTATTTATAAAAGGAGTTATCAGCATTCCTGTTTCGCCGTTTAAATCGAGGAATGCGCAGCCGCCGGCTTGGTAGACTTCAAAACCCATCCATCCTGGAGTGTTGAAGTATTCGTCGCTGATGATGCCGGTTTCTGTATCTTCGAGGCGGGTGGCATCTGGTGTTTCTTCGCTGCCTGCCGTGAATTTTGAGAAGTCTTCGGTAAGAATAGGTGTCGATGTGATTTCACCATTGCGGTATTGTTCAACGTTGCTTCTTCTCTCGTGAAGCATTTTCTCTTTGATGTCGCGGCTTCTTTTTTCAAAGTCTTCTTTGGAATCTATGCGATTTGAAATGGCAGCGCGTTGTGCAAAACTTGCTGTTGATAAAAATAATGCAAATAATAGTAATAAGTATTTTTTCATATGTTTTAAATTTAAGTTTTCATGCGAATAAAGAAAGGAGACACCACAAAAGCGATGTCTCCGTGATTATTACATTTTAATGATTGTCTTTACAGTTTCGTTTACTTTGATGAAATATGTTCCAGAATTGAGATGTTCAATGTTTAATTGTAAACTATTCATTGTCAATTCTAAATTGTTAATTGTAAATTGTTTCTGTCCGTAGATGTTGTAAATCGTGACTTCTTCAATTCTTTCTTCTGATGTGATATAAATCTCGTTTTTGACAGGGTTAGGGTAGATGCTGAGCGATGAATTCAATTCTTCAAGTCCTATGCAAGCAAGAGGCTGAGCGCAAGATTCGTTGGATTCTTCTGATTCAATACCGCTAGCGGAAACTGCTGTCACTTTGTAGCAATATGTTTTATGAAGATCGTAGGTCGTTGTGTCTTTGTAGGTATTTTCTTTTACATTTACCAAAAACTCATTGTCGCGATAAATGTTATAGCTTGATGCTTCTGCAACGACATCCCATTTTAATGAAATTACGCCAGCTTCAAAAGCAGGTGCCCAAGCCTGTAAATTTTTAGGTGCTTCAATTTGTTTTTCTTTTAAAGTCTTAGCGCATGATTGTGCCGATTTTTCTGATTCTGTGCTGCCGTTGAGAGCTGTTATTGTGAAGCAGTATTGAGTATCGGAGTTCAAGCCTTCAACAAGATAAGATGTTGTCTCTACATTCGCCAATTTTTCTGTTCCGCGGTAAACGTTGTAGCTGGTCGCATTTTTTGTATTGGTCCAGCTTAATGAAATGGAATTTTCGTCAATAGCATTTGCTGATAAATTTTGTGGAACACTTGGAGTTTTTACATCAGAAGCTACCATTTCAATTTCAATGTCAATGTCATTTACATAATATTGGTTCGCAGGTGTGACATAAATGCTTGTCTTTAATCCATAGCAATAGATTTCGTCTGTTATGTTATAAACGTTTATTTTTTCTGATGATGTTTTGTAAAGTCCTCTTAATGTGTCAGTTGCATGTGAGTAAAATGAGTCGTGATTGCCGGAGTATCCTAGGCTATTGCTACTTGCATCGTAGACGCTGATGGCAATGTTGTTGCCGTTATATGTGAAAGGTTTTTGTAATTCAATTGTAGTCCATTCATCTTGTGCTCCGAATGTGAAATCTCCGCTGAACACAATCTGTGATTCTTCAATCTCAACCCAGTCGTGACTGTCTCTGTATGAATCTTGTACGGTGTTGCTCATAAATACTGTGATGTTGCGCATGTTGGCGTTGCCTTTCTTGTTATGGAATGAAATGCTTATAATGTTGCCACTTTCCATGTTGATTTCGTCTTTTGTGTAGATTTGTTGTGAAATGGAATAATTTGCTGTTCCATAATTTGAGATAGGAGCATAGCTTGACTCTATTTCACCTTCGCCAATTCTGATCATATCTAAAGCAATTTCTTCTTTGACGAGATCCACTGTCTTGGCTTCTGTAAATTTGCTGTCGATAGTGCCGATGATTTTGTCGCTTGTAGAATATACGTTCTTGCGTGCTGCAACTTGATAAGATAAAATGTCATTGACGAAAGCTTGGTCGACGTTGGCTTTGTAAGATGTGTCTACTACTTCTAACTCGTTGAGGACTAATGTTTTTGCTTCTCCTGATTTTATCTCTTGTGATAATTTGAGGTCGTCGAAGAAAACGTTTCCTGAACCGAAGTTCGTTATTTCAATATAAGCATCGTTTGTACCGTTTGTAAATTCTACGGAATATTCGTTCCATCCTTCTTTGTCAATGGTGATGATTGTTTCGTCAGCGACGTCGTAATATCCATATTCTGAAGTGATTAGATATACTACGAGTTCTTCGTTGATGTCGGCGAGTGCCTTGAATGAAAGGCTTACTTTGCCTTTGTTTGAAGATAAATCCAAAACAGGAGATGTTATTGAACCGAATACTTCGCTGCTTGCGTATTTGCCAGTGATGCCGATTGCTTCGTTGATGAAGGCTGGCATGTAAATGTGCCAGTTTTCTACTGTGGCTTCCATTTCTGAAGTGATTTCAGGAGTTATGATTGTTCCTGTTGAAGCAACATTGTCGAAGCTGGTGTTTGTGTAGTAGAATGTTTCATCGACATTGGCTGTGTGTTTTGCTGTTAACTTAAAAATGTAAGAATCAGCGTCTTCAACAGCTTCCCAGTTTGCAGTGAAATTGTTTGTGCCAACATTTGTTTCTTCTAAAAGTGTTGTCGCTGGCAATTGAAGTGATACGATTTCAATGTCGTCAATCAAAATGTTTTTGGTGTAAGAGAAGATGTAAATGTGTGAGTTTTCAGTTCCTGCTGATGTAAACCAAGAAACATTGGTCCATTCGGTGTTAACTCTGATGAAATCTACGTTAGAGTCGATGACTTCCATATTTTCGTCAACGATATTATAACCGACAACATCGCCTGCAGGGTCGTAGGTGCGAATGCGGCAGTTGATGTAAATAGCTCCGCTTGTGTTGATTGCAGGTGTGATTATAATGCCTGTTTCCTGATAAGTTTCGCTGAATCCGATGTAAGCGCAGCCACCAGCTTGGTATATTTCAGAACCTTTCCAGCCGTTTGTGTTAAAATATTCATTGCTGATTACGCCAGTTTCTGCATCGTCAAGACGAACGTGGTCAGGGTCGGTTTCGCTTCCTGCTGTGAATTTTGAAAAATCTTCACTTAAAATCGTTGTTTCAACGACGCCGCCTCTGCCGAAACAAGGCTTGATGCAGGCAGTGCTTTCATCTGTTTGATTACGAAATGCTTTTATCTGTGCTTTAACTGTGACAGATGTCATAAGCATTATTGATAATAATAGAAAAGTAAGTTTTTTTACCATAGCTTTATATTTTGAAATTTAGACCACAAATTTAATGAAAAATACTGAAATAAAAAACTATATTACATTATTAATTTATATAATCAATCCCTAAAAAAATCTTATATTTGCCAAAATAAAATTTCAAGATGAATTATTTATCTATCGACAATATTTCTAAGGCTTTTAGTGATAAACTTTTGTTTGAAAACATCAGTTTTGGAATTGAAAAAGGGGAGAAGACGGCGCTGGTCGCAGCCAATGGAACCGGTAAATCGACAATGATGAAAATACTCGTCGGTAAAGAGGAATGCGACAAAGGCTCGATAGCATATAACGAAAATATAAGAATCGGTTATCTGGAACAGCTTCCTCAATTTAATCCGGAACATACAATTCAAGAGGTTATTTCTACAGGCCATACCGATATTATGTCGGTGATACAGCGTTACGAAAATGCTCTGCTTAATCATGTCGATGATAATAATTTAAATACGAAAAAAGAGCTGGAAGATGCTATCTCTCAGATGGATGCGCTTCAGGCTTGGTCGTATGAACAACGCTTGAAACAGTTGCTTTATACTTTCGATATTACAGATTTGTCGCAGAAAGTCGGCACTCTTTCTGGTGGCCAGGTGAAACGTCTAGCTTTGGCACTCGTACTACTCGATGACCCTGATATTCTGTTCCTTGACGAGCCGACTAACCACCTAGATATGGGGATGATTGAATGGCTTGAAAAATATCTCACTCAGTCGACAAAGACGCTTTTTATGGTTACTCACGACCGTTATTTCCTCGATAGAGTATGCAATAAAATCTTTGAACTTTATCAAGGAACAATGTATACGCATAATGGAAATTATGATTATTATGTGAGAAAAAGTCGTGAACGCGAGGAAAATAAACGTATCGCAGCTGAACGCGCAGGACAACTTCTGAAATATGAACTCGAATGGATGCGCAGCACTCCGCAGGCTCGCACTGGAAAAGCAAAGGCTCGCATCGACGCTTTCTACGACCTTCAGGAAAAAGCTAAAATGCGTCGCGATAATAACGAACTGCAATTCGGTTCCGATATGCAACGCCTCGGCGGTAAAATCCTCGAAATGGACAGAGTGTCAAAATCTTACGATGATACAATAATACTTAAAGACTTTGACTATATATTTAAAAAAGGTGAACGAATCGGCATAATCGGGAAAAATGGCATCGGAAAATCAACTTTCTTGAATATGATAACGGGAAAGGAAAATCCTGACTCGGGAACTATCGTTACAGGTCAAACCGTGGCGTATGGCTATTATACTCAGAAAGGAATGAAATTCGACGAACGTAAAACTGTGCTGGAAACAATAAAAGATATAGCGGAAGTCATTCATTATGGGAAAGATAAGACATATTCAGCCGACCAGCTTCTGGCGCATTTTATGTTCCCTTATTCAATGCATCGCCAACCGGTTTCTTTGCTGAGCGGCGGCGAAAAAAGACGCCTCTATCTGCTGACAGTGCTGGTTTCAAATCCTAACTTCCTAATCCTCGATGAGCCTACTAACGACTTGGATTTGTTGACATTACAAAAACTAGAAGATTTCTTGCAGACATATAAAGGTTGCCTCTTGGTGGTGTCGCACGATAGGTATTTCCTCGATCAAACTGTCGACCAATTGTTCGTGTTTGAAGGCGACGGTAAAGTCAAAGGTTTTATGGGCAATTATTCTCAATATCATGAATATCTGGAAGAGAAAAATAAGGAGGAAAAAAGAGAACAAGCCGCTCAAAAACAGGAAACACGCGCTGAAAAGCCTGTGACTGAACGTAAGAAAAAACGTACATATAAAGAACAAAAAGAATACGAACAACTTGCTGAAGATATCGAAAATCTTGAAATCGAAAAGGCTGAAATTACTGCTAAAATGCAAGAACAGCTTGATTATCAAGAAATAGAAGCTCTCGGCAAAAGAATGAACGAAATAACAGATCTCATCGATGAAAAAGAACTGCGATGGCTCGAACTCGATGAAATTTAGTTAGGAATTGAGGAATTGAGGAATTGAGAAATATATAAACTTTAAACAAGATATAAAATGGAATTATTAAAAAACTTTATAACAGAAGTAAGAGAAAATGATATGTTATGGTTGCTTGAAGCAAAACCTGGACTTTTTGCAATGGTTGAAGATGCTGAAGAAAATTCATATATTCCAGTGTGGAGTAGTGAAAATGAGGCCGTTAGCAATATCAGTGAAGACTGGGAAGAGTATTCTGTGACAAATATGAATATCGCTGAGTTCGTCGGCTGGATGAATGAACTTCACGAAGACCAAATCGGAATCGCAATATCTACAGGTAATGGCGGTCAGATGTTGCCGATGCCAGCTCTTACAATGAAACAGCTTTTTAAAGGTGCATCTATTGATAATGAAGAAGATAAGAAATTAGTCGGTGAAGAATATTACGATGAGGAATGGGCTGAAGGTATTCCAGATAATTGGGAAGAAGAATATCTCGATAGCCTTGATGATGAAGAAAATTAATGAATAAATATAAACATTTGTTATGAAAAAAATATTTGGCTTTTTAGTATTTGTTGTTTTGTGCCTTAGTACAGTTTTGATAAGTGCAAAAAATGATAATGTATTGAAAAATAATCTTTTACATGAATTTGATGAAAGTGCTATTGAAGAAATAGTAACAGATACAATCAAAGCTAAAAAGAAAAAGTCTGTTAAGGAAGAAGAAATTAAAAATGAGAATGTTACAGATGAAAAGCAAGATGAATCTGTTGTAATTGAAGAGGTTGAGGTTAAAATAAAACCAGGCTCTCTCTCAGTCTCAACAAATCCTAAAAAAGCGAATGTTTATATTGATGAGGAATTAAGTGGAAAGACTCCATTGAAAATCAAGGAGATAATTCCTGCAGAATATGAAATTAGAATAGAAAAAGAAGGCTACGAAGAAATCGTCAAAACTATAACAATACAAGAAGGCGAGGCGTTCGTTGTCAATGAAACATTGAAAGAAATCGTTGAAGAAGTTGAAGAAAATGTTCAAGAAGAAGTTGTAACAGAAGAAGTTAAAGAGGAAGAAATTGCAACCGAAGAAGTTGTAACTGAAAAAATTGAAGAAATTGTTCCTGAAGAAGTAAAAGAGAAAAAATCTAAAAAGAAAAAGTCTGAAACAGAGGAAGTTGTTGCGGTTGAAGATGAAAAATCAAAAGAGGAAGACAAACCTGAAGTTGTGGAAGTCGCTGAAATTGAAGAGGAAGTTGTTGAAATAAAACCAGGCTCTCTTTCTGTCACAACAAATCCTAAAAAAGCAAATGTTTATATTGATGAGGAATTGAGTGGAAAGACTCCATTGAAAATCAAGGAGATAATTCCTGCTGAATATGAAATCAGAATAGAAAAAGAAGGCTACGAAGAAATAATCAAAACTATAACAATACAAGAAGGTGAAGCATTCGTTGTCAATGAAACATTGAAAGAAATCGTTGAAGAAACAGAGGAAATTGTTCCAGAAGAAGTTGTGGTTGAAGAAGTTAAAACTGAAGAAACTGTAACTGAAAATTCTGAAGAAATTGTGGTTGAAAACGTTGAAGAAATTGTTTCAGAAGATGTTAAAGAGGAAGAAATTGTAACCGAAGAAGTTGTAACTGAAAATGTTGAAGAAATTGTTCCGGAAGAAGTAAAAGAGAAAAAATCTAAAAAAACAAAGACTTCTCTTTCTGTCACAACAAATCCTAAAAAAGCAAATGTTTATATTGATGAGGAATTGAGTGGAAAGACTCCATTGAAAATCAAGGATATAATTCCTGCAGAATATGAAATCAGAATAGAAAAAGAAGGCTACGAAGAAATCGTCAAAACTATAACAATAGAAGAAGGCGAGGCGTTCGTTCTTAATGAAACATTGAAAGAAATCGTAGAAGAAACAGAGGAAGTTGTTCCAGAAGAAGTTGTGGTTGAAGAAGTTAAAGAGGAAGAAATTGCAACAGAAGAAATTGTGGTTGAAAACGTTGAAGAAATTGTTTCAGAAGAAGTAAAAGAGAAAAAATCTAAAAAAACAAAGACTTCACTTTCTGTCACAACAAATCCTAAAAAAGCAAATGTTTATATTGATGAGGAATTAAGCGGAAAGACTCCATTGAAAATCAAGGATATAATTCCTGCAGAATATGAAATCAGAATAGAAAAAGAAGGCTACGAAGAAATCGTCAAAGCTATAACAATAGAAGAAGGCGAGGCGTTCATCATTTGTGATACTTTGGCTGCAATTTCATCTGATTCTTTGCAAAATGATACTGATACAATTGCTTTAGAAACTAAAAAAGATAAGAAATTAAAAACTGCACTCGTAATAAAGTCTTATCCTAAAAAAGCAAATGTTTACATTGATGAAGAATTGAAAGGAAAAACACCGTTGAAAATCAAGGATATAATTCCTGCTGAATATGAAATCAGAATAGAAAAAGAGGATTATATTGAATTGAATAAAACCATAACAATAGCAGAGGGCGAGTCGTTGCTTCTTTGTGATACCTTATTGAATATTTCTGATTTTGTTGAAAATGAATTTCAATTAGGCGTCAAATATTATGAGGGTAATGATGTTGAAATTGATTATAATCTGGCATTTGAATGTTTTAATAAAGCTGCTGAATATGAATATGTTGAAGCTTATATCTATATTGCAGACTGTTATTATAATGGCCATGGTGTTTCTCAAAACACTGAAACTGCTATCGAATGGTACACAAAATCAGCAGATTTAGGCTCTGTGGAAGCTCAGAAAAAATTAGCTGATATTTATAAAAATGATAAAAGCCTTGAAGAAAATGCAGAAATAGCATTGGAATGGTTTGAAAAAGCTGCTAATCAAGGTGATGTAGAAGCTCAAAATTTCATGGGTGACTATTATTTCAACGAAGAAAATGAAGCACACGATTACAAACTTGCAATTTATTGGTATGAAAAAGCAAGCAAATCGGGCAGTGCTTATGCTCAATATATGTTGGGTTTATGTAATTATAATGGCTTTGGCGTGAAACAAAGCTACAAGTCGGCATTCAAATATTTTGAAAAAGCTGCAGAACAAGGCGATGCTAATGCTCAGTTCTATCTTGCTGATTGTTACGACAAAGACTTGGGCGTAAATCAGGATTTCGAACTCGCATATCAATGGTATATGGCATCAGCAGAACAAGGTAATGCTAAAGCTCAAAATGGTTTGGGTGATTATTATTATGAGGGAAAAGTCGTTGAACAAGACTACGTTAAAGCAATTGAATATTATTCAAAATCATTGGAAAATGGCTATAACGATGCTGCTTATAAATTGGGATTGTGCTATTATTCAGGATTCGGCTGTGATGTCGATTATGAAAAAGCGGTTTCATATTTCAAAATATCTTCCGACAATGGCCATGCTGAATCACAGAATATTTTGGGAGATATGTATTACGCAGGACAAGGTACCGCAAAAAATTATAAACTTGCTATGCAATGTTATACAAAAGCCGCTGATCAAGGTCACGGTTCAGCTCAAGGAAAACTTGGTCTGATGTATTATCGCGGCGAAGGCGTTGAACGTGACTATGTTAAGGCTCTTGAATTGTTGGAACAATTTGCAGAAGAAGGCAATGTTGAAGCTCAAAAAGCTCTCGGTGATATTTACTATGAAGGTAAGGGCGTAATCCAAAATTATGACTTGGCTGTGGAATATTATCAAATGGCATCAAAACTCGGATACGCTGAAGCTCATTATAGTCTGGCTTTGTGTTATTATTATGGCAATGGCGTGAAGAAAAATGTTAATGAAGCTATGAAATTGTTCATCAGGGCAGCTGAACAAGGTAGCTCTGACGCACAAAATCAATTGGCTATGATTTATTTGAAAGATGATAATGAGAATAATGATGCTGTGGCTATCGAATTGCTTACACAGGCCGCTCAAAAAGGTCATGTGAAAGCTCAGTTTAACTTGGCTAACTGCTACTACAATGGCGAAGGCGTGGATCTGAATTATGAAGAAGCAGTGAAATGGTATAAGAAAACTGCGGAACAAAACCATAATAAAGCGCAATATATTGTTGGTCAATGTTATTACAATGGCTGGGGTGTTGACACTTGCTTCGTACAGGCTGTAGAGTGGTTCACAAAGGCAGCAAATCAAGGCAATGCCGATGCTCAATATGATTTGGGAAAATGTTATCAGAATGGAGAAGGCGTTGAACAAAGCATAGAAAAAGCATTGGAATGGTATGCAAAAGCTGCAGAAAATGGTAGCGCAAAAGCTCAGACAGCTATCGGTTACTGTTACGAAAATGGCGATGGCGTAGAACAGGATTTCTCAAAAGCTTTTGAATTTTATATGAAATCGGCGATAGGTGGCAACGCTGAAGCTCAATGTAATCTCGGTAAATATTATTACCACGGAGTCGGCGTTGAGAGAAACTTCAAAGAAGCTGTCGCTTGGTTCTCAAGAGCCGCCGACAAAGGTCATGCAGAAGCTCAATTCATACTCGGCTCTTGTTATTACTACGGAACTGGCGTGGAACAGGATTATGTAACAGCAGTGAATTGGTTTAAGAAAACAGCCGAACAAGGCAATGTCGACGCTTTGTGTCTCCTCGGCGATTGCTATCAGCTGGGTCAAGGCGTGGCTCAAAGTTATACAGAAGCAGTAAATTGTTTCCGTAAAGCCGCCGCAAAAGGTAGCTCAAAGGCTCAGTGCTTGTTGGCTTATTGCTATCAGACTGGACAAGGCGTCGATAAAGATGTGAAAAAAGCTATCGAATGGTACGAAAAAGCAGCTAAACAAGGCGACGAAAATGCCTTCAAAAAGTTGAAAGAACTCGGAGCAGTGAGATATTTCTAAAATTAAGTGCCAGTAAAATATGATTAAAAAATATCTGTTGCTGCTTTTGACATTTGCTGCCTTTTCTGTAATGGCGCAAGATGATATAAACCAAATAAAGAAAAGCAATGATTATTTCTGGGCGCAAAGCCCGATATACGATACTTACGATAATGCCAAAAACAGCGCAATGGATTTGCTGCTGAAAAACATAGCTGAAAGTATAGATTTCTCGCCGGTCGAACTTAATGTGCCCGACATCGATATTTATATGAAAAAAATATTGCTTACGCTGGAAAATAAAATTTCATATAAAAAGAAGATAATAAATGTGGTGAGAGATA
This sequence comes from Bacteroidales bacterium, assembly GCA_017381865.1. Taxonomy (GTDB): domain Bacteria; phylum Bacteroidota; class Bacteroidia; order Bacteroidales; family F082; genus Limimorpha. The sequence continues at coordinate 2,331 of JAFOBJ010000097.1, read as the reverse complement.
CTAAAAATGATGAATATTCTTGTCTGGCGTATATCTCAAAAACCGATTTTGAATCGGTATGCGATGAAAGAATTGCAGAAGTTCAGCGTTATGCAGATAACGGCCGTGAAAAGGAAAACGAACATCTGATGGTCGATGCGCTGAGGTCTTATTATTGGGGAATGTTGCTTTGTGTGGCTCATCCTCAAGGTAATAGCATAAAAATAGAAGCCGATGGCGAATATGTTAACGCGTATAGTTATCTGAACGAACGCGTGGTAGAGACTCTTGACACTTTTACATTTGCTGTCTCTAAAAATAATCCAGGGGAATTTAACGACGAAGGCATATCAGTGATTTTGAACGTGAGAGCCGATGATAATGACGTGTCGGGCTTGCAGTTTAAATATTATAATGGCGTGGATGATTATGTCAAAACGATGGCTAATAATGGAAAAGCTGAGGTTCAACTGCTTAACCAAAATGTGAAAGAATTTGATATTAAAATTGAATATGATTTCTCTCATGAAATGATAGCACATCCTGAAGTCCAAAATGTCGCTAATATTATTGATAAAGTGACATTTAAGGAAAATGTTAAAAGAGAAATTAATATTGCGCCTTACACAAAATATTTTAAAGGTAATAAAAAACATCAGTCTTCAAACTTGAATGATTTGAACGAAGGTGAAAAATATTACTTGAAAGTTATGTTGGAATTGGAAAAATCATTCCGTGAAAGAAAATATGACTCAGTAAAGAAATATTTCACCGACGAAGCATACGCGATGCTTGATACTTTGGTAAGAAATGGAAAAGTCTCAGTCGTTGGTAAACAACAATATGAGTTTATAACTTATGGAAATACAACGATATGTCGCGATATCGACATGAAGTTTGAATATAAAAATTATGCTTCTTTTGTGAGGGAAGTGGTATTTCGTTTTGATAATAAAACCAAACTTATAACATCTATCGCATTTCGACTTTCTTCTGTCGCTGAAAACGATATAGCAACTAAAAATAAATGGGAAAATGAATGTAGATTGGCTCTGATTAGTTTCTTGGAAGATTATCAGACTGCATATGTGCTAAAACGCTACGATTATCTCGAAAGCGTTTTCTCCGATGATGCTTTATTTATCGTCGGTCATGTCTTGAAAAGAAATAATAATGAGTTAAAAGATATTAAGAAATTCAACCTTTCAGAAAACGAAGTTGAATTGTTGCGCATGAACAAGAATACTTATTTCGAGAGATTGTCGAGAGTATTTGAGTCTCAAGAATATATCAATATCAGATTTACAGAAACGGATTTCAAGCGACAATTGTATTCAAATAATGAGAATGATGCAAACGGCGAAGATATTTTCGGCATACGATTGTTGCAAGAATACCATTCGACAACATATGGCGATGTCGGTTATTTGTTCCTTATGGTTGACCTCAGAGACAGACAGCGACCAATCATTCATGTAAGAGCATGGCAACCTGATAAAGTTGATATCAATACACTTGTCGGCTTGAAAGATTTGGAATAATCAACTGATTACAACTTCCTTCCATGAAGCGGTGCCATTACCCCAGTTTCCAACTAAAGAAGGGTGTTTGATATAGTCTTTTAACAGTTTCAGAAAATTCTTTCTAGGAATTGTGTAAGCTCCCATCTTCCTGAAATGTGGAGTGTCTTGCTGTACATCGATGATGTTGAAGTTGTTGTTTGTTAAGAAATTACACAAGTGGTTTAATGCTACTTTTGAAGCGTCGGTCTTGGTGTGAAACATCGACTCTCCGCAGAATACGCTTCCGATGGAAACTCCATACAATCCTCCGACTAATTCGTTGTCGAGATAAGTTTCGACAGAATGTGCGAAGCCGATTCGATGCAGTTCTTTGTAAGCCGCAATCATGTCGGGACAAATCCATGTTCCGTCTTGGTCTTTTCGCTCAACATTAGCGCACATTTCAATGACCTTGTCAAAGTTGGTGTCAATAGAACATGAATAACGGTTTGAGTCAATGGTTTTTCTCAAAGATTTAGTAATCTTCAACTCCGTTGGCTTCATCACCATACGAGGGTCCAGCGACCACCATAAAATAGGCTCGCCTTCATTGTACCAAGGGAAGATACCCGAAGAATAAGCTATAATGAGTCGCTCTGGAGATAAATCGCCTCCTATTGCAAGAAGGCCGTCTGGGTCGGCTAGATTTGCAGACGGAAAGTCAAACACATCATCTGCTAGTAAATATATTGACATGGCGTTTATTTATTTAAAGCTGTCAGCTATCGGTTTTTAAGTCTATAAGTCTATAAGTCAATAAGTCAATAAGTCAGTGTCAGTGTCAGTGTCA
>JAFOBJ010000096.1 GCA_017381865.1 Bacteroidales bacterium | reverse complement strand
TACAATGTGTTTGCATCAATCTCGATAAAATAGAACAATTGCAAAAACCTTTGGAGATGATAGAACTGAAGCAGATTTCTTTTGAAAAGGAAAATGTTCGAGCGGAGATATTTCTCAAATCCAACTGATAGATTTAATCCGAATCATTGCTCTATAATAATGATTCGGATTTTTTAAATAATAAATTTATCAGAAAATGAAACGTTATTTGTCAATCGTAGCATTGCTTTTCATGTCAATCAATTTTGTCTCCTGTTCCACGACAAAGGTTCGAACAATCTACTGTCCGGAAAGAGATTATTATAATGATACTTTTTGCGTCAAGGAATATGAAGAGAAGGAAAATCCTTATGTGTTGAAGAGCAAGCGCGACTATACCATAAAGGTGAAGTCTATAACCAAAGGCTGCAGGAATGATTACGAGAGAATATGTGCCATATATAAGTGGATATGCGATAATATCCAATATGACACTTCGTATGAGATTTATGATGCCGACCGCTGCTATAAAAATAAGAGAGGCGTCTGCTCCGCTTATTGTAACTTGTTCTATTATATGGCAAAAGCGGCGGGAGTCAGAACGGAGATTGTCAATGGTTCTGCTAAAGGCTTTGGCGGTATTGGTGGTCATGTCTGGATATTTGCATACATAAATAAAAAACAAGGAATTCTGCTTGATCCTACATGGGGAGCTGGTGGCATTAGCAGTGCTGACGGAAAAACTTTTATTAAAAGTAAAGACTGCTGGGAATGGTTTAACGTCGATCCGAAGTCTCTGATAAAGACTCATTTCCCGGAAGATGAGTCGTATCAGTTTCTCGAAAAGCCTGTAACATTAGAGGAATTTACTGAAAATAATTATACTAATTGATAATAGATTGTGTTATATTTGTTAGTCCATATCGTAAAATTAAAACCTTAAAACTATGTTAACAATTATTTGTATTACAGCTTTGGCTTATTTCATTATGGGTAAGGATTTCAACCCTCTTCTGGAAAAAATCAAAAACACCGATTGGCGTGCTGAGACCGACAAATTATTCAAGAAGTTACGTCCATACGCTGTCAAAGTGGGACGTGCAGCAGCGACTCCATTATTACAATTATGGTATGTTTTGCGCGATGCTAATACTCCTACAAAAGACAAAGTCCTGATTTATGCGGCTTTGATTTATACGGTCTTGCCGATGGACTTGATTCCAAGAAGAGTGTATCGATTGCTTGGCGTCTTGGATGATGGAGCTGCTGTCTTGTTCGTTTATAAAAAGATCAAAGACAAGATAACACCTGAAATCATGATGAAAGTAGAGGATACTCTCAACGACTGGTTCGGAGTGGAGTATGAGGTAATTGGATAAAAATATACTTGCACATCATCGATGTCAATGGAAACAGGATTAATTAATTGGATTTAAAAAAAGGTTCAATGGCCAACAGCCAAAAGCCTTAGTTCAGAAACAAGCTCCTCCACATCCAGACTTTCTCCTTTGACGGTGATGTGTGCTTGTTCGTAGAATTTCATCCTATCGCCGTAGTGTTGGTTGACGAATTCAATGACTTCCTGCTCGCTTTTTCCTTCGATGAGCGGTCTTTTTTTCTTCGACTGCATAAGACGATGCACTGCGGTCATAGGAGCGACTTTGAGGAAAACTGTCGTGCCGTTGGCATTCATCCATTCCATATTGTCGAAAAAACAAGGAGTGCCGCCGCCAGTGGCGATGATGACATTTTCTAAATTGACTGTATCTTTAAGAAGCTGCGATTCTAACTTACGAAACGCAGCTTCATCATATTTATGAAAAAAATCCTGAACGGAAATCTTATACTTCTCTTCAAAAAGCTTGTCTAAGTCAATGCCTTGCCATGACATCTTATTTGCAAGATGCTTCAGCGCCGACGTCTTGCCGGAACCCATGTAGCCGATGAGGTAGATTCTTTTTAATGCATAATTCATAATGCATAATTCATAATTATAAGAGACGCATCAATTACATATTTTTTATTTCAAATGTGTAATTGGTACGTCTCTACATTTATCTTAATTGTAACAAAACTATGTTCTCAACATGATGTGTATGTGGGAACATATCGACAGGCTGAACTGCTTTCACTTCGTACAATGAGTCGAGGAGTTGAAGGTCGCGGGCTTGTGTGGCTGGGTTGCAGCTGATATAGACAATCTTCTTAGGTTGAATCTTAAGAAGTTGTTCCACGACTTTCTCGTGCATGCCGGCGCGTGGTGGGTCGGTGACAACAAAGTCAGGACGACCGTTGGCTTCGATGAATTCGTCGGTGAAGACTTTCGCCATGTCGCCTGCGTAGAACTTCACATTATTGATATTGTTAAATTCGCTGTTAATCTTAGCGTCGGCGATGGCTTCTTCAACATATTCAACGCCAACGACTTCTTTCACGAAACGAGCGAAATACAAAGCGATTGTACCGGTTCCTGTGTAAAGGTCGTACATGAGTTCATCGCCTTTGACATCTGCTAAATCGAAAGCTGCTTTGTAAAGACGTTCGCCTTGATATACGTTTGTCTGGAAGAAAGATACAGGACCGACTCTGAATTTGAGGTCGTCGTGACCTACGCGTGGAGCTTTCATTGTCTCGATGAGACATTCTTCGCCATAGACGTTTTCAAAAGGAAGGTCGGTGATGATGTCGTTGAATTTATTGTTGATGACCAACATTATTGAAATGATTTCTGGGAAGCGTTTCTGCATCTCAGGAATCATCACGTTTCTCACGAGTTCGTTTTCTTCGTTGATGACGACGATGACCATGAATTCGCCTTTGCCGTTGCAACGGATGACGACGTTACGCATCAATCCTTCGTGAGAACGAACGTTATAGTATGATAACTTATGTTCTAAAGTAAAATCTTTGATAAACAATCTGATTGCGTTAGAAGGCTCTTGTTGTAGCCAGCATTTTTCGATGTCGATGACTCTGTCGAAGAGACCTGGGAGGTGATAGCCGAAACCTTTCACAGCTTCTTCGTCGTGAGTGCCAGCAGGTGCGCCGTCGACGAGCCACTTGCGGTTTGAGAAACTGTATTCCAATTTGTTACGGTAGAAATATTGTTTTTCAGAACCTAAGATAGGGAGTATCTCTGGATATTCCACCTTAGCGATTCTGTCGAGGTTGTCTTTGACTTGCTTTTGTTTGTAATGAAGCTGCCATTGATAGTCGATGTGTTGCCATTTGCAACCGCCGCAGAGACCGAAGTGTTGGCACACAGGTTCTACGCGTTTGTCTGACATCTGCTTGAAGTTAAGGATTTTGCCTTCGAAGCATTTTTTCTTTTTCTTAAAGACTTGTATGTCGACGATGTCGCCAGGAGCACCGAATGGGATAAACACTACTTTGTCATCAGGTTTGGCAACGCTCATGCCTTCAGCGCCAGCGTCGATGATGCTGACGTCTTCTAAAAATTCAGGTTGTTTAATTTTCTTTTTCATGTTGCAAAGATAGGAAAAAAGTCAACAAGACTACAAGACTACAAGACAACAAGTGTTTTTTTAGTTAGGAATTAGGAGTTGAGGGTATGAGGAATTGTAGACCCAAGCAAACTGACCGATGAAGAATGGGTTGAGAAGTTTAAACAACTAGCTAAAAATAATAGGTATCAATCACTTCCATAAACCCCATCTGTTGAGAGGTGATGGATATGATAAGAAATGCAATAAACCACCACGACGTTTGGTTTGCTTCTCTAAACGTTTCTGCTTTTTGCAACGTTCATAAACTGCGATTCTACGTTCCTGTTCTTCTGTCGAAACTTTACCAGTAGCAAGCTCATAGATAGTATGTAAAAATACGCCTATTACGAAGATAACCACAATCGCTATTATTGCAACTATTATGTAAAGTAAAATTCTCATGTTCCAAAAGTAATAAAATAATCAATACAAATAAAATAAAATGTCAAACACTGTTCAATTTACGATAAATCTTGATGGCAATGCCGCCTTTAAGATAAACAACGTCTTCCAAGCTTGAACGAATGCTGCTTTTAGTGATGTTATGGTTATTGCTAAAATTAATTAACATCGATTCTTAATAATTTTCAGAAAATTGTCAAAAATGAAAATATAAGATAAAATTTTCGTTTTAAAACCTTGACGTTTCATTTTGTTAGTCATAAATTTGCAGAAGAAAATATTTGAAAACTACCAAAATTTATGATAAAATGAAAAATAAATTGATTCTATCAAAAGAATTTCTTTCGGAAAATGACGAATATGTTTTGTGGTTAGACCACATAAAGCAGTTGTATCGTATCAGTCAGATAAAAGCGTCTTTAAAAGTGAACAGGGAATTACTTGGATTTTATTGGCAGCTTGGAAAAGAAATGGCAGAAAGGAAAATTGAAGAAGTATGGGGGAGTGGTGTAGTTGAAAGATTAAGCATAGATTTGAAGAATGCATTCCCGATGTCTAAAGGATTTTCAACTACTAATTTGTGGTATATTAAAAAATGGTATTTGTTTTATTGTCAATGTGATGTAAAACTCCACCAATGGTGGAGAAATTCCAGAAGTGTTGTTTTCGATTCCATGGAAACATCATTGCGTTATTATTACCAAGTGTGCCAACAATAGAAGAGATGGAGGCAGAATTGTTTAAAAAGAAAGATTCATAGTTCAAAAAATAATTCCTAACTCAAAACTCCTCATTCATAATTAATGTTATCTTTGTAAAAACGAAAATCCAACAAAAATGAAGATACTTCCTGTTGAAAAGATAAGAGAAGCTGACGCTTTTACAATTGAAAATGAACCTATTGATTCCGTCGATTTGATGGAGCGCGCGGCATCGAAGGTTTATGAATGGTTTATGAAACGCTGCAAGACCAAGGAGGTTTCTGTTAAAATTTTTTGTGGAATCGGCAATAATGGGGGAGACGGTCTCGCTCTCGCTCGCATGCTTTATTTCAGCGGCATAATTCCGCAGGTTTTTATTGTCCGTTATTCTGACAAGATGAGCCGCGACTGCGAGATAAATTTCGACAGATTGAAAGAAAGTAGAGACGTCACACCTGTGGCGTCTGAGTCATTAGTCCCGATGTACGATATTTTCTCTGAAGACGACTTCCCTCAGATTTATGATAACGACATAATCATTGATGCTATCTTCGGTTCGGGCTTGAATAGACCAATAGAAGGATTCACAGCGGAATTGATAAAATATATTAACAAATCCAACGCAATAAAAATCGCAATTGATATTCCGTCGGGATTGTTCGCCTGCGGCGGTCAACAGTCAACGGTCAATGGTCAACAGCATTCTCCGATAGCTCGCGGCTCACAGCTCATATCTCATAGCATTCTAAAAGCAGATTATACTTTGTCATTCCAATTCCCGAAGCTAGCTTTCATGTTCCCAGAATATGATGCTTTCGTCGGAAAGTGGGAAGTGCTTGACATAAAACTTCATAAGGATTTCATTGACAATGTCGAGACTTTGAATTTTTATACGACGGAAGATGTTGTGAAACCAATAATTCGTAAGCGCACGAAGTTCTCGCATAAAGGCACATACGGACATGCTTTGTTGGTGGCGGGTTCGTCGGGCAAGACAGGCGCTGCTCTTCTCGCAGCTGAGGCATGTATGAGAACGGGTGTCGGTCTGCTGACGGCTCATCTTCCTAAAGACGCGCTGCTTCCAATGCAGGTCTATCTCCCAGAAGCGATGACGAGCATAGATAAGTCGGATACACATTGTACGGAAATAAATGATATACTTCCATATACAGCAATCGGTGTCGGACCAGGAATAGGAAAGAATGAAGAAACTGTGACGCTTCTGAAGAAGATAATTCAGGAGGCGACGCGGCCTTTGGTGCTTGACGCCGATGCCTTGAATATCATCGCTGATAATCCTACATGGCTTTCGTTCTTGCCAGACAACACTATTCTTACGCCGCATCCGAAAGAGTTCGACCGTATGTTCGGAATGACAAATAATTCTTTTGAACGTCTTGAACTTCAAAGAAAAATGTCTGTTGTACATAATATAATAATTGTGCAGAAAGGTGCACACACAGCAATCACATTCCCGAATGGAACGTGTTTCTTCAATTCGACGGGTAATCCAGGAATGGCGACAGCTGGCAGTGGCGATGTCTTGACAGGAATGATATTGTCGCTTCTCGCTCAACGATATACGCCACAAGAAGCAGCATTGCTCGGTGTCTATCTTCATGGAAAAGCAGGCGATGTTGCGGCAGAAAAATTGGGAATGGAATCGATGATAGCGAGAGACATTATTGGGAATTTACAATTTGCAATGTAGAGACGTCACCCCTGTGGCGTCTCATTGATGTAAAATTGTAATATGTATCGCACGACGCAATGAAAAAACAAATAATAAGTCGTTGATGCATCTGTCGAATTGAAAATATAGAGTTAATTTTTTAACCTTTAAATTTAAAAGTTATGTTACCAAAAGCATTATCACAACGTTTGGTCAAAAGTGAAGACCTTAATCACCACAAGACGTTTTTCGCAGGAAGATGCGCTGAGTTGTTTGTTGAAACTTCGTTTATAGCAGTGGCTGAATATATCAACCCTCAACATATTGTATGCTTGAAAGTCCACGGACTGGAGTTCTTGCATCCGATTTATGCTGGCGATGCTCTTTCGATAGAAAGTACGGTTATCGCCAACGGAAAAAGCACTTTGACGGTTTACACGAAAGTGACATGTAACAAGACTCCAGACAGAATTTTCTGCGACGGTTTCGCTACATTCGTTCATGTTAATGACGATACAGTGCCACAACCTCACGGAATTGTCATTACCCCAACGACGGAACTTGAAGCTAAATTGCAAGAGGAGGCGAAACAACTTGTTCTCAAATCCAAAGAAAAGAAATGATATATCACTCCACGAAATTGCACGAAAAGATTAGTGCCAGATTATTGTTTTTTCGTGGATAGTTTTTCAGTCCACGAAATTGCAGGAAATTACACGAAAAGATTAGTGTCAGATTAGTGTTTTTTGTGGATAGTTTTTCAGTCCACGAAATTGCAGGAAATTACACAAAAAGATTAGTGTGTCAGATTGGTGTTTTTTCGTGGATAGTTTTTTACTCCACGAAATTGCAGGAAATTACACAAAAAGATTAGTGTGTCAGATTGGTGTTTTTTCGTGGATAGTTTTTCAGTCCACGAAATTGCAGGAAATTGCACGAAAAGATTAGTGTCAGATTGGTGTTTTTTGTGGATGGTTTTTCACTCCACGAAATTGCAGGAAATTACACGAAAAGATTAGTGCCAGATTAGTGTTTTTTCGTGGATAGTTTTTCAGTCCACGAAATTGCAGGAAATTACACAAAAAGATTAGTGCCAGATTAGTGTTTTTTCGTGGATAGTTTTTCAGTCCACGAAATTGCACGAAATTGCACGAAAAGATTAGTGCCAGATTAGTGTTTTTTCGTGGATAGTTTTTCAGTCCACGAAATTGCAGGAAATTACACAAAAAGATTAGTG
>JAFOBJ010000095.1 GCA_017381865.1 Bacteroidales bacterium | reverse complement strand
TTTCCTACTCCACATTTACCTAAAATACCAACTCGTACAGGTTTTGCTTGTGTGTCTTCCCATAATTCTTTTAGGGTATTGATTTCCTCTTTTGATAGGAATGCGGCCATTTTAGCAATTAAGGCATCAATTGAGTATTTTTCCTCAAATTCCTTAATGTCCTTTTCCCTTTCTCGCTGTGCAATCTCTTTTAATTTGGCAGGCATTTTATCTGCAACTTCATAAAATTCTTTCGGACTATTCTGCATTACAACACCTTCCTTACAGAACTTGGTTATTTTTGCGTTAAGATGGTGTAAACGAAATGCACGAATAGCAGAATAATACTCAATTTGCTCTTCTGAAATCGAGAACTCTCCAGAAGATAACTTTCTTATTATATCATGAGTTCGAGATTTGATTTCCTTTTCAGTATCTTCTGTAGGTTGATTGGTAACTTCATTCCATTCACCCAAATTATCTACTTGATTAATACCTACAACCAAGTGGATTTTCTCTTTTTTTCGTCTATATAATCCCATAATTTAATTAATTAGTTTTGTTAATATCATTGAATTTAAAGAATCTATGTTCCAGTTCTGAATTACAGAATATACACATATATCCGTCTTTTTCACATTGGGATGAGCAAGAAAAATATTTGCAAATACATTGTCATAATAGTCTGTAATTTTATCAGTTATTAATTTATGTTCAGTAGTAATGGATCTCAAATCAATTCCTTGAGGACTTTCTTTGGTTTTAAATAAAAGGTCTATTTGATTAATTCCTAATATAATTTTTGTAGTATTTGTAATTAATCCTAAAGAAATTAATTGTTTGTAAAATTCCTCATCCTGTAAATATGCTCGAGTATCTGCTTGGGTTAAACAAATAAGCAAAGTTGCATTCTTTACGTATTTCTCATAATAAGAAGTATATTGCATATCCGCATCAAGGCTCTCTGCAATACCAGGCAAATCAACTACATTAAAGCTATATTGTGTATTATTGTGAATGCCCTCAACATTTATCACCATAGGATATTTTGTACACGCAACAGACTTGTTAGTTGGTAAATTAAGATTCCAAAGAATATTTAATGTGGATGATTTTCCACATCCTCGTTTACCTGCAATAACAATTGTTGGTAATGTTGGATCATATATCAAATCATTAACTTTAGAAACAACACCTTCCCATAATTTTTCTTTTAATGCATCATAATTCCATTGTCCATCTGCAGATACAGGGATGACGCAATCAGCAGAGAAATGCTCTCTGGACAAACAATTTTCCAATGCCATATATATACTATTTGCCTTTTGAAGTAATTCTGAAGCTGCATTAATGTTCAGAGACTCTTCTGAGTTATTGTTATCATCATTGATTTCAAATAAGACATAATCTGATTTAGCTAGGCAAATTATAATATTTTGTCCATGATAACATTCTGATGTTATTATCTTCTTTATAAACTTGACTTCTTGATTGTAACCAAAAGAAGAAGCAGGCAAAACAAAAAGCATAACATCAGAGTTGTTCAACTTATTAAGGTTAGACTCGTCATTCATCCAATCTGTGACAGAATCATATATAACATCAGGCAATTCACATACAGAGAATTGCATCATACCTCGACCTGATACATCTTCGTTTACAATAACATCAAAACCGATGATTGAATTTAAATTCCATAAAGATGAAATCAAAGTACTTTTCCCAACACCTATGCCACCAACAACGGCTATTGATGGTATGTCAATTTCATTTCTCATATACTATTAATTATATTAAGTAATTTTATAGCTTTAGAATAACCTTTATTAGCAGGAATATTTAGAATTCTTAAAGCAGAATCTATTGACTTTATTGTACCATATCCTGTGAAAAAGCACAAGCCAACTATAGTCATTGCTTCAATATTTCCTTGTTCTGCCGCCATGCTTGCATATCTAAAATGCAACTCTGGATTTTCTTGTACAAAATCACCATTTTTGTACATATACATAAGTTCTAATTGAGCTACATTATACCCATTATCTGCAGCATCTTTAAGCAAACTTACAACACTCTCCTTTTCATAATTCCCATATTTTTGTTTAAGAGCTCTTGCACCAATATATAAATATCTAGGATGCTGATTTTCTGCTAAAGAATTTAATATATGAATAGAGTAATCTAAGTTGTCTGTTAGGTATAACTCGCTTAACATGATTGAAGATGAAATTACTCCTGAATCATGCAAAATGTGCAAAGTATTTACATTCACATTGCCTCCTATTTTTATATTCTGTTTTTCTTCAGCAAGAATAAATTCTGCTCTTAATGAACTTTCATAATATTTATCAGATATTATCTTATCATAATCAACCCCTATGGAATACTCGTATATTTCTCCAAGTCTGAACATCGCAGCACCACTACCTTCATTCGCTAATTTTTCAAGATAGGCAATATCAGTAGATTCTAGTATTGAATAGTCAAAGTCAATACTTTCTAACACCTGTAATAGGTTGGAAAGTTCATCCTTGTAATCACAGTACTGATATATTTCAATGAACTTACGGAGGAAAGGCAAATCTTCTTTTGAGTAAAACTCGCAAGATAAAGCTTCGTTCATCGAAGATATTGCATTGTTGCTTCTTCTTTGAGCATTCGTAATGAATATTTCTTCCAACTTATTCTTTCTTGTAGTTTCATCCCATAATGAAGCACTTCCCTCAAGCAGATTTAGCATCTTCTCTGGACTAAACGGCATAGCCTGACTCTCCTCTTTGCAAACATCAAGCAGATTGCTATATCGCTCCTCACTAGCGATATTTAGATACTGCATACCATCTGTATTGACCACATTCATAGCCAATAAGGTTGGCAACAATGGGGATTCATTGTGATTGGTCCAAAAATATTGGTCTGCGATGTAGCCTATCAGGCATTGTAGATATGGAATAAACTCTTCTATCGTTCTCTCTTTTATATCTTCTTCCTGTAGATAGTCTATACCTTGTTTATATGATTCGGCATATGAGAAATCGGCACATTCAATCTCTGTTTTAAGTTCAACGCCTATTCCCCAAGCGTTAATTTGGAAAACCATACCACCCTCTGGTTCAAAGAAAGGCGTTATAAGTAGTGTCGGCAAATTACTCAAATTAGTTTTCAACTGTGAGACTTCTACTCCTGTTGGCATTGTGCCCGTCTTCCATGCTCCACTATAGAATAATATCGGATGGGAAGAGAGCGTACTCCAATGCAGATTACAGAAGTCGGCTAACTTCTCTTCTATGGTTGGAAGTATATGCTTGTTGAATTGAGCGCAATTGGAAGGAGTAAGAATACAATGCATCGCTATATTCTCATCGGCAGTAGCGGTAAGACTCCCCAGTGACTGATTCTTCATTACGATAGGTAGCACCTTTAAAGGCCAACTATTTATTGCTTGTGCATATGCCAAACGATGGAGGATATGGTCAAAGTCATTACGTATATCCACCAAACGATTCTCATGCGTTTCACGCTCCATTTCGAGTGCCAACTCTTGTCCTTCTCGCATGAGTTGCCACATACGCTGTTTGTTTCGCTCGGCTGCAGCCCTAGCGAATTCCTGTTGCTTCTCTTGTAATTTATGACTTTGTTTGTTGTTTCGCCAGTTATTAAAAACGGACGCTCCAACATTTACAGCCATCAATGCTAATGATAAAGGGTCTACCGGCATAATTCTTTCATTTTAGAATGTTAAACTCATGTTATGTGCCTGCGACTTCATATATTCTACATCTTCTATAGAATAAGCCTCCAATAATTTTGGAGAATATTTTGTATCCAATGCATTGACTATATTCTCATATTCTTGTTTTACAAAAGATTTTAAGGCTTTGTCATTTTCTATGATTGCCTTTTTCTTTTCATCCAAAAGACTATTAAGCATAGGGGCTTTGCCTTGTGTCAACAACATATATGAATCGCGTGTCGCACCTACAATAACAGTGAGTGCGGTTTCGATTTTTTCTATCGCTTGTATGAAATATTCATCATCACGCTCTGCAATTAATGGTTCATAGCTGATGCTGAAAAGTGGGCGTATGAGCGGACGAATAGCCTGTGCTTCCCATACCGCAGCATTGAATATCATCTTTCCTTCATTGTTGTATTTGGGAGATATTACCAATGTTGGTAAGCATCCCATAAGGAAATGGATATTCATCATATTTGCATTACCTCCTACGAAATCGGTGTTGATACAACTATCTTTGCGAAGTTTTACATCTCCAAGAGTCCTTAGACTTTTTTCTAATTTACGTTCTAACTCTTTGTAGATTTCACTATCTTTACTATGAGCCTTTATTGCCATAGGTGCAACCTTTGGCGGCAATAATGGAGCATGAAGCAATACAACATTTAACGGTAGAGGTTCATTTAAACATTTGCTCCGCTCTATCTCAGTAAGAATAATATTGGGTAATGCAGGAGCTAATGGCCAATACTTCTCTATGAACGATTGTAACTCTATCGTTTTTAATTGTTGATCAAACATTTCTGCATTTTCAGCCTGACGATATTGGCGAGAGAGTTGCATTACTCTTCTTTTGAAAGCGATTTTCTCAGCCTCAATCTCATCTTGAGCAATATTGCGAGCATCTTCCAATTCGCGTTGAAAATCAAGATTGCGTTGTGCAGCCTCTTCGTGAATACTACGATTAGTAGTTCCCATTATAGTGGACACAATCGAATTGACAACCCAAAATAATCCACAATTTGCAGCATCTGATTGACTTTCCATAATTCACATTTTTAATTATTCACCATCAGTCGGTAAAGCTTCACTATTTATATCCACACCTATATCCGAGATATTGTCTATATCAATATTGGTCTGGTTATCATTAATTATCATATCGCCATCATCCGTAATATCTGGCATCATAGCACAAACTGCGACATCTGCAAACGATGGCTCAAATCCAAAAGGGAGAATATGAGGCTCTATAAATGTTCCTATTTCTGTCGCGATTTCTGGAAGAGCAAAGTCATTTTCGAAACTTGGTATATCTTCCATTAAATAATTTGATATTAAATTATCTGACACTGCCAACTCATTAACAAATGCCGAAAGTTCGTCATTGTCATGTAACATCTGTTCTACATATTGTGCATCGTTCTGTGAAAGATTACCCTCAAGATATGCACCTAATATCTCCTCAGAAATAGGAAGCGGTTTTATATGTTTAATCATATCAATCCCTCCTTTCTTAATATCTTGGCAAATTGTTCCTTTGCCAATTTATGTTTGTTGTAATAATTATCCATAGACATTCCTAATATATCTGCGGTTTCTTCATTGCTCTTTTCCTCGACATAGCGTAGGTGTATCAAGCTACTATATCGTTTGTTGGGCATTAAGCTCAATACGATTTCTACATCGCGTCTGTTCAATGAATCTATATTAGGAGAGATTGGTTCCTGTGTTTTTCTACCACTTGCATCTTCAGGTGCGTCAATTATGTCTATTCGTTTCTTGAATAATTGATGACAATAATTTTCGGCAACAATCTTTAGCCAACAAGTAAGGCTACAACTAAAACCAAAAGTTGAGAGATAGCATTTGCCTGTCTTCACTCCAGGTGTCATGATGTATGCGTATATCTCATTGATGAACTCAATACATGACTCACAATCTGTATAGTATTTGTCATAACGAGCCTTGAAAAGCGGATAACACTTCTCGTAGAGATACAAACGGGTTATCCGAGCATCTCGCTTAAGAATTGCATCAACCACTTCTCTATCAGTTAAAGAATCAATATATTTTTTATCATCTAATTCCATTTAATATACTTTATTCAACAAACCGCATAGTTCTATCCAAGAACTACACAACTACAACAATGCTATGATTTACAATTACATAAATCACAGATTCTCATAAAATATTTTTTTTGATAAAAGTGTTTTATGATACTTGGAAAATAAAAATATAATTACGTATATTTGCAGTGCTATAATCGAAGCTGAATTCGTTTGGTTTACCTATTACTTCTATAACTACAAATACTCTAAACACTAAACATTCAACTCTAAGCTAAACTATGCATAGTTCTTGGATAGAACTCCTCACCCTAAAATTTTTAATATACTTGCATTGGCATCGTCTATCTCATTGTCTTCTATGCTTTTCAGGTATATCTGCGTGGTTTGTTCTGAGCTATGTCCCATGCCAGCGCTGATGACGGAGATAGGAATATTGTGGTTCCTCGCCGCCGTCGCCCAGCTGTGCCGCGAGGTGTAGGATGTCAGCTTGCATTCCGCGGGTAACATATTCGATAATCTTCTCAACAAACGATTGTAATTGTTGATGGCAAGCCTATATTCCTCGTATGCTTGTCTCGACTCTGATGTTGTCAATATCGGAAAGACATAAGGTGATGTTTCACAACAATATCGCTCTATGATTTTCTTTATTGCAGGCTCTACTCTGATAGCAAGCTGTTGTCCGGTCTTTCGGCGGGCATAAGTTATCACTCCGCTCCGTATGTTGTCTTTCTTCAGATATGCAATATCCACGAATGCCATGCCTCGCGTGCAATAACTGAATATGAAGATGTCTCGTGCCAATGCGAGATACTTTTCGTGTGACAAGTCTAATTTATATAACTGTGAAATAACAGACTCCGTCACAGCTCTTTTGCGAGTCTTGTCCACACCGGTATATACATCAAGAAAGGGATTGGACGGCTTCACCAGTTTCTGCCTCACAGCCTTGTTATAAACGGCTCGCAATATCCGCATATAAAACGAAACCGAATTGCGCACCATGCCTCTTCGTATCAGAAAGGCATTATATTCGGAGATGAACTCTTCATCAACCTTAGTGAATGGAATATCAACTCCTTCAAGAAATTCCGTCATATTCTTCTTGGTCTTTTCATAATTGTATGCCGTTCCCAAACGATTGGCATCACGCATCAAACGAATCTGATTTTCCATAAATTCCAGCACTTTCACAATGCCTTTTCCTGCCATCGACTTACGTCTTTGTTTTGTTTTTACTGTTGCCATAATAATAAATTTTAAACTACGGCAATAAAAACAAAAGCCTCCTTTTACTCAAAGGAAGCTCTTGTGTTTTTTCAATAAATCTCTACACCTCAAAACCTCTTAATCACCTCAACGAATTTCTCGATGTCGTCTTCTGTGGTGTCGAAGGAACAGACCCAGCGAACTACGTCATTATCTAAATCCCAGTCGTAGAAGAAATAATGTTTCTGTAATTCTGTCCACTTCTCGCGTGGCATCTGCACGAAAATGCCGTTCGACTGAACAGGATACATCACCTTAACAAATGGAATGTCTTTGACTTCATTATAAAGAAGCTGCGCCATCTTGTTTGAATGCTCAGCATTTCTTCTCCACAAATCGTCTTTGAAATACGCTTCAAACTGCGCTGCTATGAATCGCATCTTGCTGCATAATTGCAACGCCTGCTTCCTTCTGTATTTGAAACTTTCCGCAAGACGAGGATTTAAAAACACAACCGCCTCCCCTATCATCAGACCGTTTTTCGTTCCTCCGAAAGAAATTATGTCAACGCCTAAGTCGGTCGTCATTTCTTTAAAAGTACAACCGAGAGCGACAGCGGCATTGGCGATACGCGCTCCATCGATATGAAGATACATATTATATTCGTGAGCTAAATCCACGAGAGCCTTTATCTCATCAAGTGTGTATAAAGTTCCCAACTCCGTCGACTGCGTGATTGTTATGGCTTTAGGCTGCGAATGATGCTCAACGCCGAAACCATGCAGCTGCGTCTTGACGAGTTCTGGAGTCAGTTTGCCATCTGGAGTCGGGACAGTAAGAAGACGACATCCAACGACTCTTTGTACAGAACCGCATTCATCAACATTGACGTGAGCAGATTCCGCACAAACCACCGCTTCGTGCGAGCGACACATCGCATCGATACACAATGTGTTTGCACCTGTTCCGTTAAAGACAAAGAAAACTGAAGATTGCTCGCCAAAATGCTGCTTAAAAATCTCTTCCACCTTAGCAGAATATTCATCGTCGCCATACGCAAGAGCGTGGTCAATGTTTGCATCATATATCGCATTCAGCACCTCTGGAGAAATGCCAGAGTGATTGTCACTTCCAAAACCTCTTTTCATAATTCATTTGATTTGAGGACAAAGATATAAAAAAGACCACAAGACTACAAGACTACAAGTTTTTTTTAGTTAGGAGTTAGGAGTTGTAGAGACGTCACTCCTGTGGCGTCTCTACGGATTTCTGGGATTGACGGAATTCTGGATTTCTGGATTTTTGCCTGGTTTTAATCGCTTCCAATGCGTTAGGGATTGGAGCGGCATCCTTTTGGAGCGCAGCGGAAAAAGATATAGCGGAAAGCCCGACGGCGATAGCCGGAACGCCCTAATTCAATTCATAATGCATAATGCATAATTCATAATTGAAAATTAGCGGTCAGTGTCAGAGCTCTTAGTTCTTAGTTCTTAGCTCTTAGTTCTTAGTTCCCCAAAGGCAGCAAACCAAGCTCACTCCCAATCCGACGAAAATTCCGTCGACTGGAAGTTTGAGAATTTGCGTCAAAATCAAGGCTGCTGTTCCTGCAATTATGGATGTTATAATCCATTTATATTTAAATCTCTTCGGGAAGAACAAGGCTAGCGTCAAAGGAACGAAGACCGCTGTGGAACGAAGTCCCATCGACAAGAATCCGAGGTCGTTGATGAACGAGCCTGAGAATGTGGCAGCTACGAAGACCGACATCAACAATATTCCTACGATTGTGAGGCGTGAGACTTTAAGGTTTTTTGCCGATTCGCTCAAAGAAGGATTTATCTTCATGAAGACATCGCGGACAAGAATTGTAGAAGAACCGAGTGTAAGTCCAGAGCCTCCGATTATGACGGTTATCAATAATGTTCCGAGTACGATGCCGCCGAGGAATTCTGGCATGCAGTGGGTGATGAAAAGCGGGAACGCCTGCGCTGTCGTCGCCATGACGCCGATGTTTTCTGGCAATGATTTTCCTGTTTCTGCAATTAAATTCATTTCTTCCGCTGTGACGTAATGACCTCTCATATAAAGGCCGATGAGCACGCAAGCTGCGCCTATAGGAATCGTCAGCAATGCCGACCACATCGCGCCTTTACGAGCAGCGCTGTCGGTCTTGGCAGCCCATATTCCTTGAGCGTAACTCTGTGTCGCAAGAACACCTAATATCACCGAAAGTCCAGAGCCGATGTCTTTTGCAGCACCGCGTGCAAGAAGGTTATTGTAGCGTTCTGAAACGAATGTAGATATGTCACTCTGTGGCGTCTTGAAAAAAGACATCATTTCTTCAATCGCCGTCATGATTCCGTGGTAGCCGTCTGTCAAAGAAAGGACTATGATTCCGCCAGCGAGCGAGGAGATACATAACAATATCAGTTTCACGATGCCACCCAATCCGGCGCTCCACAATCCACCGAAAACGACATATATCATCATTATAAGACATGAGATTGCAGCCGCGAAATAAAATTTAACGGGGAATAATGTCATCAATAACGCAGAAGCTGAAAGTATCTGCGCCACAATGCTGACGAACATTCCTAATGAACATAAGATGGAACCTAAGACTTCTGCTTTCTTGCCATATTCTTTAGAAACGACTTCAAGCAATGTGGTGCAGCCACTTCGTCTTAAAGGAATGACGTAACCTATTGCTAACGCCACGCAACCGAGAGCTGCGCCGAGCGTGAACCACCAAGCCGAGATGCCGTAAGTAAAAGCCAGCTGTGCCGTTCCCACCGTCGATTGTCCTCCGATTAAAGTTCCCATGATTGTTCCGCACACGACCCAGGTTCCTGCCTTGCCTCCTGCTCGCGAGAAATCATCAGCAGTCTTGACCTTCCTCGAAGACCAAATGCCAACGACTTCTATCAAAACGATAGAAAGCACGATTCCTAATATGTGATAAAATGATATCGTCATTTAACAACCATAAGAATTTCTGTTATTCATCCGCTAATCCGCACCAATCTTACACTAAATTTTCGTGTGGTTTCGTGTCTTTTCGTGGATATTTTCATCCGCTAATACGCACTAATCTTACACTAAACTTTCGTGTGGTTTCGTGTCTTTTCGTGGATATTTTTATCCGCTAATCCGCACTAATCTTACACTAAACTTTCGTGTGGTTTCGTGTGGTTTCGTGGATATTTTTCATCCGCTAATCCGCACTAATCTTACACTAAACTTTCGTGTGGTTTCGTGTCTTTTCGTGGACTAAATATGCTTAGTGTATAAAACGAAAAAAAGGGTTTCGAATGAAACCCTTTATCTTGGTGACCCGCCTGAGGCTCGAACTCAGGACCCCCACATTAAAAGTGTGATGCTCTACCTACTGAGCTAGCGAGTCATCCTCGTTTTGTGAGTGCAAAGATACAATATTTTTTTATATCTCCAACAGATTTTTTATTTTTGTAAAAATATAACATAATCTATTATAAATCAAAATATTAAACAAACCTGATTTCTTTCTTCCACAATTTCCAGTCTGGCATCTCTGCAGTCATAAGCGCATAAAACTCCTTCGAATGGTTAAAATGCACGAGATGACACAACTCATGCAAGATAACTTCTTTAATACATTGTTCTGGCAATTTTATGAGATGAAGGTTCAGACTTATGCTTCCTTTTCGTGAACAACTCCCCCATCGAGTCTTCATTTTCCTTATTGAAAACGACTTCGGCGCCACATTATATTTTGCCATCTGCTTTATCAATGGAATTGAAATCTCTTGGAAGACACGCTTAGCCTGTTCGAGATACCATCTGTCTAAAATCGACTCGACAAGTTCCAAAGACTTCGTCGTTATGACAATAGTTTCATTCTGAAAAACGACAGAATTCCTTGTCGCAACATTGACTTTTATCGGATATTGTTTTCCAAGAAAATAATGCTGCTCGCCATCAACAAAACGCTTCGCAGCAATAACATTATCGCATTTCGCATCAAGGCGGTTGAACAGCCATCGCGAGTGTTTTAGCAAAAACGGCTCAACATCATTCACATTATATAATAAAGGTATCCTCACCTCGACACGAGCATCCGGGAAGACATAAAGAGCCACCGTTCTCCTCCGCGAACGTTTTATCTCGCAATTCACAGCACGACCTTTTATTATAAATGTTTTCATACTGGTTATAGGTTTTTGAAGTGATGTAGTAATGAAGTGATGAAGTGATGTACTACATTACCACATTACTACATTACTAATAAAAACAAAAAAAAGGGTCTCGAAACCGAAACCCTTTATCTTGGTGACCCGCCTGAGGCTCGAACTCAGGACCCCCACATTAAAAGTGTGATGCTCTACCTACTGAGCTAGCGAGTCATCCTCGTTTTGTGAGTGCAAAAGTACATATTTTTTTTATATCTCCAACATTTTTTCAAAAATTATTTTAAAAAATTTTTCAATCCAAAACTCCCTTACCTTCTCTCAACACAACTATCTCATTATCAGTACAATCAACAACAGTACTTTCTTCTTTATCACCATAACCTCCATCGATAATTATATCGACTTTATCAGAATAAGCATCGTTTATCTCCTCTGGATCGGTCATAAAACCGGAAATTTCGTCATCATCTACGATAGAAGTTGTTATAATTGGGCATCCTAATTCACGGACGATATTTGTAATTATAGGCTGATCTGGGATACGAATACCGATAGTTTTTTTATTATTCTTGAAAATCTTCGGTACGTTATTATTAGCTTCGAGGATGAAAGTGAACGGACCGGGAAGATTACGTTTCATCAATTTGAACACGTCATTATTAATAGGTTTCGTAAATTCCGACAACATACTCAAGTCATGGAATATTATCGAGAAGTTAGCCTTTTCCTTTTTAATTCCTTTAATGCGTGCGATGCGGTCGAGAGCTTTTGTGCTGTTGATGCTACAACCGATAGCGTAAATTGTATCAGTAGGAAAAATGATAACGCCGTCATTTTCGAGGCAATATATTATCATTTTAACGTTGCGAGGATTAGGATTTTCAGTGTGTAATTTCAGGAACATGATATTAAATTTTAGTGTTGCAAAGATACAATTTTTGAGTCTATATGTCAATACGTCTGTGAGTCTATAAGTCAAAAAAAACAACTCATTGACTTATCGGCTCATAGACTCATAGACTTTATTAAAAAAGGTCTTGTTTTATTCAAATATTTTTTCTACTTTTGCACTCGTTTTTAAGTTCATTCCGAAGTTGATTTATTAACTTATATATCAACAACTTAAAATAGAAATAAGTTTAACAATCCTTGATAATTTATCGGAATGGTTATTAAGTACAATTTAATATCATTATTATAATGAGCGAAAATCAAAACATCATCAACGAAAACGTTGTTGAAAAAGCA
>JAFOBJ010000094.1 GCA_017381865.1 Bacteroidales bacterium | reverse complement strand
ACCTGGAATCATGACTGGGTTGCCGTTTTCGTCCTTGACAGGTTTGTCTGTCACTTTAGGACCTTGTCTCATTGGACGGCCTTTTTCTCTAACGTCGAAAGCGATGGCATTAGCACGACGTGTTGATGTTGTGTTCAAGTTGTAGTTGATAGCGACCAAGAAGTCACGAGCGCCAACGGCTGTTGCACCTGTTGTAGCAACTCTTTCGTTGAACACTTTAGGACCGAAGTCAGCTGTGCAACCTGATGAGAATCTTTCAGCCAATGCTTCGTATTCGCCAGCACGGCAAACAGCGAGGTTACGTCTTTCTGGAGAGAAAGCTGCGTTTTCATAGCAGAAGACTGGAATTTCCAATTCATTACCGATTCTTTCACCGAGTTGACGTGCGTATTCAACTACTTCTTCCATTGTGATACCTGCGACTGGCACTAAAGGACAAACGTCTGTTGCACCGAAACGTGGGTGGTCACCGTGGTGGTTACGCATATCGATGAGTTCGGCTGCCTTCTTAACAACGCGGAATGCTGCTTCACAAACGTTCTTAGGCTCGCCTACGAAAGTGATAACAGTTCTGTTTGTTGTTGCTCCTGGATCGACGTCTAATAACTTAACGCCTTCAACCTTCTCAATCTCAGCTGTAACTTGATTGATGATGTTCATATCGCGACCTTCGCTGATATTAGGAACACATTCGATAATTTGTTTCATTTGTATATTTTTTTTATAATTATTTATTTCTAAACATAAAGAAAATCAGGGCTGAACAACCGCCCTATTTTTCGTGTGCAAATATAATAAAAAGTCAACAGACTACAGACTACGGACAACAGATTTTTTTTAATGAAACTGACTATACACTCTACACTCTCAACTCTACACTTAATCTGGGCGTTCCGGCTATCGCCGTCGGGCTTTCCGCTATATCTTTTTCCGCTATGCTCCAAAAGGATGCCGCTCCAATCCCTAACGCATTGGAGGCTACTGAACCAAGGATTTGAACTAAGAACAAAAAAAAATCCGAGGAAAAATTCCCCGGATTGTTAATAGTTAATAGTTAACAGCTCATAGCATAT
Source organism: Bacteroidales bacterium (assembly GCA_017381865.1). GTDB lineage: Bacteria > Bacteroidota > Bacteroidia > Bacteroidales > F082 > Limimorpha. The sequence goes on along the minus strand of JAFOBJ010000094.1, from coordinate 30,404 downwards.
TATTTTTTAACAAAGCGTTTTACAACATCGCCGTTTTCTGTCTTGATATTGATGAAATAAATTCCATTGTTCAAGTCTGAAACGTTGATAACATTGTTGTTGACAGTTGTTGTTTGGTAAACCATAACACCTGTGAGACTATAAATGTTAATTTCTGTTATCACTTCGTCACTATCAATTGTCAAATTGTTTTCAACAGGGTTTGGATAGATAGCAAATATCATTACATTTTCTTCTACACCTTCACCTGGTTCTTCTGATATCGTTGCACACACTTCTTCTGAAAGTTTAGATTCTTCTCCAGTATTTTCATTAGAACAGCCAATTTGGAAACAATATTCATTTCCTGGGATTAGTTCGGTTATATAACAATCTGTGTAAGAGCTTAAAACACTTCCAAAGTAAACCGCTTCGCCATCGATAACTTCGTAAATATCATAATGTGTAACCCCTGACACAGGACTCCATGACAATTCTATAGTTGTTGCATCAATAACTACAGCTTTTACGTTTTTAGGAGCTGCCAATGTACCTGGTTCTTCTGGCTCGTCACCTGGTTCTTCTGGCTCATCACTATCTTCAATTGCTTTTAAAATATATTCATTCCATGGTGATTCTGATTGGTATTGTGGCAATGATTCTCTATAAACTCTAATCACCATACTATTTGACACTCCTTCAAAGACCTCATCACCTGTAGTTGGCACTGATGTGGCTTTACATGTTAATGTTGATAAACTTGTACAACCTGAGAATACACTATTTGGGATAGTTGTGACCGTGCTTGAAATTTCAAATGATTTCAATGAAGTACAGTTTTTGAATGTAGAGTTACCTAAAGATTTTACGCCTTCTGGTACCACAAAGCTTGGCAATGCACTACAACCTTCAAAAGCTGAACGACCTAACAAATTGATGCTTGATGGAATTTCTATTGATGTCAAAGATGTACAGCCTTGGAAACTATAGTCATAGATTGTGTGTAAGACAGAATTCTTTCCGAAAGCTACCTTTGATAATTTAGTATGATCTTTAAAAGCGTTTTCTTCTATGATACCTAACTTGGCATTGTCTCCGAATACAACACTTTCCAAATTTGGACAGTCAGAGAAAAGGTTTTTGTTGATAGATGTGAGTGATGAGTTTTTGCCAAAAGTTACATTCTTCAATTTTTCACAATTTTCGAATGTGCTGTTTTTCAAATTGGCAATCATTGAATTGTCACCAAAAGTAACATCTTTAAGACTTGTACAATTTTTGAATACACCTTCTCCCATTTCACTTACGCTACCTGGAATTGTTATCTTAAATAAACTCGAACAATCTAGGAATGCATTGTCGGCAATTTTGTTTATGGTAGAATTGTTGGCAAAAGTAACCGTTCCTAAGTCTTTACATTCAAAGAAAGCTTTTTTACCGATTTCTTTAACTGTTGTTGACATATTGACAGTAACTAATCTTGAGCATTTTTCAAAAGCGTTAGCACCAATTATTTCAACAGATTCAGGAATTGGCAAGTTATCCATTGATGTACATTCAGAGAAAGCATATTCTCCAATCTTCTTAATACTTGTAGGCAAATTGAAGCTGATGGCATACTCCCATGATTTAAACGCATTGTCATACAATTGCACCACCTTATAGCTTTCACCGTCTTTTGAAACTTCAGATGGAATATTGATGTTTGTTGGCATTGTAGGAGCAGCGTTTCCCTTTACCATACATTCATTGGCAGAAACACGTATATAATCTAACGAATAGCCAGTATAATCAATAGTCCACCAATCTTCTTCTGATAAATTAATATTTGTTGCGAAAGGAACGCGTACTAACTCAGAAATTTCGTCATAATCATTAACAGCTATTCCTACTATAACATATTCTGAATCTGAATCAAGGTTTGTTTCTGTTAAGATTTGTTTGTCGCTCTTTGGAGGGTAATATTTTAGTTCATTCTTAATATCATAATCGGATTGTGCGTCTATCAATTGTTTAGAATATATATTAACATAGTATTCTTTTGTATAAGAATTAGGTGTTACTGTATATTTGACTGTACTTTCCGTAACCTCGTCTATTTCGATTGAAATCTCGGCATGTTTTTCAGCTGGTGTAGAAAATATATAATAAGACAATTCTGTACCATAATCTTTTACTACTACAGCAACATAACTTGTAAGAGGCTCAAGATTGTTTACGGTGAAAGATTTTGGAGAAATTCTTCCTTTTCCTTCTTCTCTAGTAGTATTTATCAAATCTTCATCAGATTCAAAATTATCATATTCATACGTTGTGTAAACTTTATAATAAAATGCTATAATATCACCTTGAACTATAAAACTTGCACTAGTTGGTGTAATGTTTTCTTCTTCAATCCAAAAATCAGCAGTGACTTTAGTTGCTGATGCTGCATCTTGTGCAAATAATCCCATTCCAGAGATTATCAATGCGAATAATAGTAAAAACTTTTTCATAATAACTTAATTTAATAATGTTTGTGATTAATAATTTATTGACCACAAAAATATAGGTAAGTTATTAATTAAAAAAAGTTCTTTTTGGCCCTTTTCAAGCATTACAAAAAAAGACTACAAGCAAACACTTGTAGTCTTGTAGTCTTATAGTCTTGTAGTCTTATTGACTTTATACAATCTTTCCTTGAATAACGACTTTCTCAACCTTATTCGCTCCATAATAATATGGCATAAATTCGAGGCCGTTCATTGGTTGTGTGATTATCACGTTGGCTAGTTTTCCTTTTGTAATTGAACCGAGTTCGTGGCTTACGTCCATAGCATATGCTGTGTTCAATGTCGTTGCGTTGAATGCTTCTTCTGGTGTCATCTTATATCTGATACAAGCAGCAGACATGATAAACTGCATATTTCCCGATGGCGATGTTCCTGGGTTGAAGTCGGACGCCATCGCGACAGGGAGTCCAGCGTTAATCATATCGCGTACTGGTGACAATGGGAGATTCAAGAAGAAAGCACAGCCTGGCAATACCGTCGGCATCGTCTCTGAGCCTTTAAGTGCTTCAATCTCTTCCATTCCCATTTGTTCGAGATGGTCGACAGAGATAGCTCCGTATTTTACGCCGACTTGCACGCCTCCAGAAATCGCCATCTCATTGGCGTGAATCTTTGGTCGCATTCCGTATTTGATGCCAGCCATCAAGACGCGTTCTGTGTCTTCAACGGTGAAGAATCCTTTGTCGCAGAACACATCGACGAAGTCTGCGAGGTTTTCAGTCGCGACCAATGGCATCATTTCGTTGATAACCAAATCAACATATTCTTCCTGACGGCCTCTGTATTCCATTGGAATGCCGTGTGCGCCGAGGAAATTGGCTTTTATTGTAAGTGGTGAATTTTCTTTCAATCTCTTGATAACGCGCAACATTTTAAGTTCGCTATCGACTGTAAGTCCGTAGCCGCTCTTGATTTCAACGGCGCCTGTTCCCATGCGCATTATCTCATTGAGACGCTTCATCGCTGATTCGTAAAGCTCATCTTCTGTAGCGTTGGCAGTAGCCTTGGCAGAATTGAGGATTCCTCCTCCCCTCTTGGCGATTTCTTCATAGCTCAAGCCTTTGATTTTGTCTACAAACTCCATCTCGCGTGAGTTGGCATAGACGATATGTGTGTGCGAGTCGCAGAATGTTGGCATGACGATGCCGCCTTTAGCATCGACGACTTTTCTTTCTTTCTGAAGATATTGCTGATATTCTGGAGAATCCATCTTGCCATAATCAGCAATCTTCTTACCTTTTATATATAAGAACGCATTTTCAATACGGTTGACTTCCGACATAGCAGCGCCGGCTTTCATAAGACTGCCGTCTTCCACGATGCCGACTAATTCCTTTATATTAATGATTAACATAATAACGAGATTTTAATTTTGACAAAGATAAGAAAAAAGTCAACAAGACTACAAGACAATAAGACTACAAGTTTTTTTAGTTAAGAGTTAGGAATTAGGAGTGATGGTAGAGATGCGTCAATGTTTCCAATGAAAATAAACAAAGTCTCTACAAAATAAAAATCCCTCATACCTTTAAATCCTCATTCCCTCAATTCCTCAGTGACTTGGCGACTTGGCGACTCAGCGTCTTAAAAAAAGGAGCGCCACTATAACAGCAGCACTCCTTCTTATTGACTTATAGTCTTATAGACTTATAGACTTATTTTTGGTAAATCTTTTGCCAGTTTTTATATTCTCTTTCTTGCCATGGTCCGTTGTGGTAAACGTAAGAAGCGATTAAAGGAATAACTGTTGTACCTTCTGCGTAAACCATTTGTTGGAGTTGGTGGCTTACTTTACCCCATGAACCAGCTTCGAGCAATGTTGATGATGAGCAAGCACCGTCGCGAACGTCAGCAACTGTGATTTGGATAGCGTATTTGTGCATTGGTGTTTCGTAGCCGAGGATTTCAGCGCAAACGACTGTATCTTGTGCGAAGTTTTTAGGAGCGCCGCCGCCGACCATGAACAAACCTGTTTCAGGAGCTTGCATTTTGATTTGTGTCAATTCAACGAAGTCTTTAACCGAGTCGATTGATAAGTATTTTTCGCCTTTTTGCATTCTTTCCCATTGGTGTTTACCAATACCAAAACCAGCTGATGAGTCGCTGAATGCAGGAACGAAGATAGGCACGCCACATTCGTAGCAAGTTTGGATCAAGCTGTCTTTCTTAACAGCGTGGCCATCGTGTAACCATTTACCGATTTCATAGATGAATTCGCGTGATGAGTAAGGACGAGCTTCGAGCATATTAGCGATTTCGAATGTAGTGTGGTCGCAAGCTTGAAGTTCTTCTTCATCAATATATGTGTCATAAATACGGTCAATGTAAAGGTCGCGCAATGTTGTGTCAGCGATAACGTTTTCTTTTTCGCCGATGTAGTGTTTAAAACCGAGAGCTTCAAACAAGTCCATATCGATGATTGATGCGCCTGTTGCAACAACGACGTCGATCATTTTATTACGAACCATGTCAACATAAACTTGCATACAACCAGCTGCTGATGTTGAACCGGCCAATGTCAAAATGTTTGTACATTCTTTTTCTTTACACATCATCATCAAGATGTCAGCTGCGCGTGCAGTATCGCGTGATGTGAATGACATATTACGCATCGCATCAATTAACTCTGTTGAATTGTAACTTTTTATGTCGATGTGTTTAATAACATCTTTCAATAAATCTTTTTTCTCCATTGTTATTAAATTTTAATTTGAAACTCAATTTTATGGTGCAAAGATACATTTTATTATTAACATTTACAAGCAAAACAAAATCATATTTCAATTAAAAAAAATCGTATCTTTACAAAAATTTAAACTCATAAAAAATTCACATAAAATGAAAAAAATATTCATAACGATACTATCTCTATTTTTGCTCGTTTCATGCGGCGACTCAAAAAAAGAAAACAATAAAACCGAGAAGGTTCAAGATGTAGAAAACGTCGCTGAAGAGAAAAGTCTGGTAAAGAATTTAGACTACAAAACTTTCGTAAAAAAAGTATGGGACATAGAAACATATCCTGATTCATTTGCATACAAAAACAAACTTCCTTGCATGATTGACTTTTACGCCGACTGGTGCGGTCCTTGCAAACGCGTGGCTCCTATCATGGAAGACATTGCTCAAGAATACGACGGCAAAATTATAGTTTACAAAGTGAATGTCGACAAAGAACAAAAACTTCCTTTGATTTTTAAAGTCAAAAACATTCCAACAGTATTTTTCCTCCCTACCGAAGGCCAACCTTTATCACAAGTCGGAGCTTTAAGCAAAGAAGAATATATCAGTATCATCAACAAGCACCTTATTAATTAATGTCACACATTTTCCCAACAGCATATCTTCCTTCAATAGAATACGTTTCATTATTTTTAAAAACTGAAAACGCTTCTATCGAATTGTTTGAAACCTACCAGAAACAATCGTGTCGTACGAGAACCAACGTCATGACTGCCAACGGAATTCAAACATTGACGATTCCGGTCATCAAAACAAATGGGAATCATACTCTTACAAAAGACATCGAAATAAGTTATAAAGAATCTTGGCAACAAACTCATCTTCGTTGCTTGGAATCAGCTTACAGAAAATCAGCATATTTCGATTATTACTTCCCTTATTTTGAAAAGATTTACAAACAGAAATTCAACACTTTAATAGAACTGAACGAATACTGCCTAAAAACTATCTTAAAGATATTAAAAGTAAAGAAAGATTTTTCTTACACCACTGATTTTGAAAAGATTACAAACGAAAACGATTATAGAATTTCATTATCCAAAGGCACAAATAAAATAGAGATAAAACCTTATTATCAAGTCTTTGCCGACCGACATGGCTTTATCCCTAATTTATCAATTGTTGATTTACTCTTCAACGAAGGACCTAATTCAATTCATAATTTATAATTCACAATTCATAATTATATTAATTCCTTCAATTATGCATTATGAATTATGCATTATGAATTGCTTAAACAGGATAAGCAATTCTAACATGATAAATATTCTTTAGTTTTTTCTTGAACACTTTCTTGATAGTTGTAATATCACGGAATGTCAAGTTTGCATTATCAAATTGTTTATCAGCGATTTGTTTATCGATAATACCGTCAACCAATTTATTTATTGACTCTTCAGTCTTATCAGCGAGACTACGCGAAGCTGCCTCCACAGAGTCGGCCATCATCAAGACCGCTGTTTCTTTTGTAAACGGAATCGGTCCGTGATAACGGAAATCAGTCTCATCAACATATCCATCGATGCTTTCACGAACTGCCATCTGATAAAAATATTCCGTTCTTCTAGTTCCATGATGAGTTCTTACAAAGTCTATAATCTGTTCTGGAACATGATATTTTCTACATATTTCAATTCCATCTATAACATGTTGAATTATAATATATGCACTTTCCTGATACGACATATCTTCATGCATATTATATTTACTACTTTGATTTTCTGTAAAATACAACGGATTTTTAATCTTACCTATATCATGATACATTGCGCCAGTGCGAGCCAAAAGCATATTGCCGCCTATTGCGAACAAAGCTTCTTCACACAAATCAGCGACCTGCATAACATGTTGGAATGTTCCAGGTGCCTCCGACGCCAACCTTCTCAACAATGGAGTATTTGTATTACTTAACTCCAAGAGCGTCATATCTGTAACAAAACCAAAAAGACGTTCAAACAAAAATACAAGCGGCAAAGACAACATTGTAAACAAGGCATTCATGGCAAAAACTCCGATGTCATTCCAACTTACATTTTCAAGGCCCGCATCAAAAATCAGCGCCATACCAACCTTGAGAACTATGTAAGCCATAAAAACTATTGCAGATGTGAAGAAATATTTAGAACGCGAAGTTTTATTCGCCAAGACAAATATAGCAACCAATGAAACAAAGAATTGAATTACAAAGTATTGATATGAATTAGGAACAGCAAGACTTATAACGAACAATGTTAATGTTTGTATGTAAATTGCAACACGCGCATCAAAGAATGTCACCAGAAGCATTGCCAATATCGTCACTGGCATCAAAAATATCATATCTGGCACATGTTTGATTATGATGAACGACGGCAGAATCATCAATAACATCATAACCAAAATCATATTTATAGACCTCGACTCTTTCAAAAGTTCAGGACGCATCAGTTTAATTGCTATGAATAAGAAGAAAAACACCAATGACACTATAACAATCTGTCCATAAAGGTTGAAATTTCTATTAAAGAAACTGCTATCAGAATTCATAGCATCATATTCTTTCCTTAACGAATTGATTATATTATACTTTTCATCAGTAATAAGTTCACCTTCAGAAATAATCAACTCATCTTTCTGGACCATTCCGAAAGTCAGTGAAATAGCAGCTAAAGCTTGTTCTTCCGATTGTTTTGTCAAGTCTTCTGAATAAATCACATTCTGATTCAGATAAGCCAATAACAATTTATTTATCAAAGACTTATCAACACCAGCATCTAAGTTAGCCAAATAATCAGATACAAATTCAGTTGCCGTCTTCATTGTATAGAAATCACGGAACGCTTTGGTTTTCACAACTCTATCTCTAACAACATCAATCATAGACTCAGGTTTCAATTCAATTGTAGAGATGTTTGTGATAATACCTTTATTTTCTATAGTATCATAAATTTTTTCAAGTACGATTTTATTCGCAGCCTTATCTTCATCACTCCCATACCATTGATTTTCAAAATCTTGAAGCATCGCAATCTTATTATTTTTTGATATATTCGCATCAAAGACGAATATCGGATAAAAATCCTTCAGCGAAGCTTCCTCTTCCATTTTAAGCTGTTCTGCAGTTTTATAAATAGGAAAATTGAACGGAGCATATAAAGACTCATATTGCCACGGACGCATTTTCTGATATTCATATTTGAATTTTACAGTCCTTGGCATCTGCCAGACGACCAAAAACAATGCTACCAAAAAAGCCAACACTCTAAATATAAGTTGGTAAGAATGACCTATTTTTGACAAAATGGAAGATATTTTACTCATTTTCAAGTTTTTTATAAGGTAAATAAAAAATCATACTTTAAAACAAATCTTCTGCTAAGATACAATTTTTTTTCATAATTTAGCAATCATAATAATTAAAAAATGAGATACGGAATTTGCAAATTATCGGTAGTTCCCATGAGAAAAGACGCTTCGCACACAAGTGAACTCGTCTCCGAACTATTATTCAACGACATTTATAAAATAATCGAAGAAAGTGATGAATGGCTGAAAATACAATGTATGTACGACTCATACGAAGGCTGGATAAGAAAACTTCAACATCATGAAATAACCGACAACGAATACAAAGAATACATTTCAAAAGAAAAATATATCGTCAACACACCTATAGTATATTATGACGATTTGGTATTAAGTTTCGGCAGTAAAGTCTTTGAAAACATCGAAGGCACAATTCCATTAAGCAAAAATTACGATTCCGATGTCCTCATTGAATCGGCCTTTAAGATGATGAACGTCCCATATCGTTGGGGCGGAAAGAGCGTCATGGGAATCGACTGTTCTGCTTTTGTACAGTTATGCGCAAAAATTGCCGGCTACAAATTGCCGAGAGACGCGTCTCAACAATACGAATTCGGAGACACAATAAGCAATCTCTCAGAAGCTCAAGCCGGCGACATCGCTTTCTTTGAAAACAAAAGCCATCGCATCATTCACGTCGGAATATTATTATCAAAAAACATGATAATTCACGCCTCAGGAAAAGTTCGCATCGACCGAATTGACGAAACTGGCATTTTCAACAACGAATTAAATCAATATACACATTATCTGTGCAAAATAAAGAGGCTAAAGTAATTATCTAAATATTTTTTAGCACTTTTTAACTTTTATTTCTGACATAAAATTATTACATTTGTAGCGACATATTAAAAAATTAAAAATCAACAATCAAAAAGACAATATTATGAACAACGCATTATTTCAATTTGCCAAACCGGCAAACGAACCAGTAAAAGAATATAGACCAGGCAGTCCAGAACGTATCGCTTTAGAAGAAGAACTCAAGAGACAATCCAATGAAGTTGTCGAAATACCTATCATAATAGGAGGAAAAGAAATTCGCACTGGCGATATGGGCGAAGTCGTTATGCCTCACAACCACAAACACGTTGTTGCAAAATATCATAAAGTCGGTGAAAAAGAAGTCAATATGGCTATCGAAGCTGCGCTGAATGCCAAGAAAGAATGGGAAAATATTCCTTGGGTTGAACGCGCCTCTATTTTGGCTCGTGTCGGACAGCTTCTTGCAACCAAATATCGCGCAAGAATCAACGCCGCTTGTATGTTAGGCCAAAGCAAAAACGCTTTCCAAGCTGAAATTGACGCCGCTTGCGAAACAATCGACTTCTTCCGCTTCAACAATTATTATGCGGGCAACTTATATTCAGAGCAACCATCATCATCACCAGACCAATTAAACAGAACTGAATATCGTCCTTTGGAAGGTTTCATTATGGCAGTAACACCTTTCAACTTCACATCAATTGCATCAAACCTCAATATGACACCTGTCTTGATGGGTAACACTACCATCTGGAAACCATCAACAACAGCTTTATTGTCTAACTACCACATGATGCAAATCTTTATGGAAGCCGGCTTGCCAGAAGGCGTCATCAATTTCTTGCCAGGCAAAGGTTCGCTCATCGGCAATGTCGCATTGAGCAACCCTAATCTCGCAGGTATCCACTTCACAGGTTCAACAGGAACATTCCAAGGCTTATGGAAAGGCGTAGGCGCAAATATCAACAACTACAAATCATATCCAAGATTAGTTGGCGAAACTGGTGGTAAAGACTTTATCTTCGCACACAGCTCAGCCAATCCAAGAGAAGTAGCGACCGCCATCGTTCGTGGCGCATTTGAATTCCAAGGACAAAAATGTTCAGCCGCATCACGCGCTTACATCCCTGCATCTTTATGGAATGACGTCAAACAATATGTCGGAGAAATGTTAAGCACAATCAAGATGGGAGATGTCACCGACTTCACAAACTTCGTAAATGCTGTCATCGACGAAGCTTCATTCGACAACTGCAAAGGCTACATCGACAGAGCAAAAGCTGCTAGCGACGCAAATGTTATATTTGGAGGAAACTGCGATAAATCAATTGGTTACTTCGTAGAACCAACCGTCATCTTAACAACAAATCCTAAATACGAATCAATGGCTGAAGAAATCTTCGGACCAATCATCACTATCTACGTTTATGATGACAAAGATTTCGTCGAGACACTCGAACTCTGCGACAGCACATCTCCTTACGCATTGACCGGAGCATTCTTCGCATACGACTTGAAAGCACAAAGAATTGCAGACGAAAAACTCAAATACGCCGCTGGCAACTATTACATCAACGACAAACCAACTGGCGCTGTTGTAGGCTGTCAACCTTTTGGTGGCTCACGCGCATCTGGTACAAACGACAAAGCTGGTGGCTTATGGAATCTCATCCGCTGGACAAATCCTCGTTCTATCAAAGAAACTTTCGTTCCTGCAACAGATTACGGATACCCATTCTTAGCAAAATAAATTTAAAAAAATATTAACACAACAAGGCGTGCTATCTCCTTAGTACGCCTTATTTAATTAAAAATCACATGAAAAAAATCTTACTACTTACAATTGCAATTCTTCTTTTCAAGACATCATTTTCACAAGAAGAAATCAAGGTTTTATTTTTAGGCAACAGCTACACTTATGTCAACGATTTACCTAAAATGATTGAAAACATCGCCCAAAGCGAAAATAAAGTATTCTATCACGAATCCGTCACACCAGGAGGCTGCACCTTATTCCTGCATCTTGATGAGAAACAAGGCTCTTTATCAAAAATCCGCAAAGGCATTTGGGACTATGTCATTTTACAAGAACAAAGCCAACTTCCATCTATCGATTATTATCGTCACAATGCGATGAAACTAGCTTACAAGTCGCTATACGACAGCATTATGCACTATAATCCAAATGCTAAGGTCGTAGGCTACATGACATGGGGACGTCTTCATGGAGGACAACAATGTGTCAATTTCGGAGACGGAGTATATTGCAGTGCCGATTTCGTAGATTTCAACCATATGCAAGACACATTGACTGTCGCTTATTGTGAAAACGCTTATGCAACAAATTCTTATGTCGCTCCTGTTGGTGAAGCTTGGAGATCCGCTTTGGCACAAGATTCAAATTTGGCATTACATAGCTCCGACCAAAGCCATCCTTCTTATGAGGGAAGCTATTTGGCAGCTTGCGTCTTCTACTCTATTTTCTGGAACAAAACTCCAATAGGAATCTATCACGACAAACTAATCAATGATACAGACGCCGAATTTCTACAAACAATAGCCAACGATGTTGTCTTCAATAATCTCGAAAAATGGAATCTTAAAACAGAAAACATAATCGAGAAATTTGAAAACAAAAACTATAAAATCACTAACAATCCAAACGATGACAATGTAATCATAGAAAGCAAAAATGAGTCATCTCTTAATGTCAAAATTTTTAACATCAATGGTGTTTTGATTAATGAAAAAGACATCAACGGTTGCGATAATATGGAAATTAACAACACAAAAGGAGTTTACATTGTCCAGATAACAGAACTCGACAGCAAACTCAAAATATCAGAAAAAATCATCAAATATTAAAAACAGAATATAAAAATGCCACTTTTACTCTAAAAAACTATATTTTTTCACCCCTAAAAGTGGCATTTTTACCACATACCGCCAAAAACAACCAAAAATTGTATACCATATTTTAAGATTTAACCACTTAATTGTCTATCCAACATCTTTTCACCCCGTATTTGTATTTTTTACAACATATTTATATTTTTATTTATTTACTTTGCGCAGTGAATAAAAACAAAACAAATCATGGAAGTTAAAAGACTATTTGACATCTTAAAATTGTATGTAGAAAACTATCCAAATCAAGATGTCGCATTAGCAAGAAAAGAAAATGGTGGCTGGAGAAAATACAGCATTCAAGAATATGTTGAAACAACGAACAATTTAAGCTATGCTTTCATAAAATTGGGAATAAAAAAAGACGATAAAGTTGGTATTATATGCAGCAATCGTCCTGAATGGAATATGCTCGACATGGCTATTATGCAAGTTGGAGCTGTTTCTGTACCAATTTATCCAACAATCAGCAAGGAAGACTATCGTTACATCATCAACGACTGCGGAGTTAAGCTTGTTGTTTTGGAAGGAAGTGCAGTTTTACAGAAAATTGAAGAAGTAAAAGCCGATTCGCCAAATTTAGAAGCCATCTATGCACTTTCAACGAAATGCGACTACCCTACTTTTGAACAATTAGTAGAGTTAGGAAAAGAAAACCCAAATACAGAAGAATTAAACGCTCGTGAAGAAAGCGTAGATGAAAAAGATTGCGCCACAATCATTTATACTTCAGGAACGACAGGCAATCCTAAAGGCGTAATGCTTTCTCACCACAATATAGTAAGCCAGCTGAAGAACTTAGAACAAATTCCATCAAAATGGTCAAAGAAAGCCTTCAGTTTCTTGCCTATCTGCCACGCATACGAAAGAATGTTGGTGTTCTTATATCAATACCTCGGAATGTCAGTCTATTACGCAGAAAGCCTTGCAACAATCGCTTCTGACTTAAAAGACGTTCAACCAACAATGATGAGCGCAGTTCCTCGTCTCCTCGAAAAGATTTATTCAAAAGTAAAACAAAGCGGAAGAAGCAACAAAGGTATCAAGAAAGTAATCTTCACTTGGGCTTTGAATTTAGCTGAAAGATATAAAATAGACCCATGTAACAGAACATGGTTATACAACCAAAAACTCAAAATAGCCGACGCATTGGTTTATAAAAAAATACGTCAAACACTCGGTGCAGAAAACTTCGACATCGTTGTTTCTGGAGCAGCAAGTATACAACCAAACATCGCAGCATTCTTCTCTGCAATTAAAATGCCTATCTTTGAAGGCTACGGCATGACAGAATGTTCTCCAGTTATAGCCGTATCATGCAGATTACCTCACGGCCGCGAAATCGGAACTGTTGGCTTTGCACTCCCTGGCGTTGAAGTCAAAATTGCAGAAAATAAGGAAATCATCTGCCGCGGTCATAATGTTATGATGGGTTACTATGGCCAGCCAGAATTGACAAGAGAAGTAATCGATGAAGATGGCTGGATGCATACTGGCGACCTTGGCGAAATCAACGAATACGGACAAGTTAGAATTACTGGAAGATTAAAGAATTTATTCAAGACATCATTAGGAAAATACATCAACCCTGATGTTATTGAAGGCAAATTCGCAGAATCAGGTTTCATAGAAAATATCGTTGTTCTAGGTGAAAATCAAAAACATGCTGGCGCAATCATCGTTCCAGACTTCGCTTTCTTGAAGACTTGGTGCCAAAAGCACGAGATAAAATATACAAATCCACAAGACATGATTAAAAACAGCGACGTCAAAAAGCGTTTTGCTGAAGAAGTCAAGAAAATCAACCAAAACTTCGGCGACACCGAAAAAATCAAGTGTTATGAGCTCATCGCCGACGAATGGAGTGTTGCAAATGGCATTTTAACACCTACATTAAAAGTAAAACGAAGTGTTGTTAAGGAAATGTACAAAGACCTTATCAGCAAAATGTATAAAGATTAAGATTCAAAGCTTAATCAATCAAAGACATAGAAACTCTTCTATTTAGAGTTTTTAGTTCATCATCAAAGTTATTAGTAGACAAAGGTTGCGAAGATCCGCAGCCTTTTGTTTTTATCCTATCAGCGGAAATACCCTTGTTAATCAATGTAATTTTAACACTTTCCGCTCTTTTCTTTGACAACTCTAAATTATATTCTTCACTACCAATATCATCGGTATGACCTTCTATCATAATTTTTTTATTAGGATTTTGATTCAAAAAATTATATATCGCATCAATTCCTTCTTCAGAATCTGGTTTCAATTCTGCACTATCGAAGTCAAAATAAATATTTTTTAACACAACAGTCTCTCGTTTCTCCAATGCATTTGCGTAATATTCTTCAACAGAAGGCTTAACGATTTCAACACTTTGAGGTCTAAATTTTTCATCTAAATCAAATTCATAGATATCATAACCGCCGTAGCCATCATTTCTTAAAGCAGACATATAAGCTTTTGTAGCGTCATTCAGCACCACTAAATTTATTTCATCTCCGTAAGTGTTAAGAGGATAGCCCAAATTTACAGCTTCCTGCCATTCGCCATTTTCGTCACGCTGCGACATAAACAAATCATAACCGCCCATACCAAGATGATTATCAGAAGAAAAATACAATGTTCTCCCATCATAATGAATAAACGGAGCCATTTCATTTCCTTCTGTATTTACATTAGAATTCAAACGCGTCGCACTCTGCCAGTTTCCTTTGTCATCACGCTTAGAGACATAAACATCTGAATTTCCAGTTTTCTTATTTCCTCTAACGAAATACAATTCTTTTCCGTCGTAACTCACGCAAGGCTGAGACTCCCATTCAAAAGTGTTAACAGATTTTAAGTTTATCGGCTTCGACCAATATCCATTTTTAAATTTAACACAATAGATATCACAACTGCCAGAACCATTTTCCCAACCACAGCCCGAAAAATATATTTCATTTCCGTCAGCAGAAACATTAGCGGCACCTATATTGCTAAGATTATCAAACAAAAAAGACGGCATCGACCAAATATCGTCATATTTCATTGTCTCAAAAACATTCTCTTCAAAATAAGGATTATCTTCCGATTCAGAATTATATCGTTTTGTAAATATTATCTTATCTTCATTAACATAATATTGATTAACATATTCATCTGAACAAGTATTAACATTTCCTATATTTCTAGGATTATAATCAATCGGATTTTCGACTAAATATTTGCGAAACTCAGTAACATCCAATTGATATTCAGCCAGTTTTTTCAAATCATCACCTTGATTATCCAAAGACAAATACCAATCAAGCAGTTTTATAGACTTATCAAATTGAAAACATTTAGAATAAAGTTTTGATAATGCTATTGCACTTTTAGGAAAAGACATCGAATCTATTTCAAAGATATTTTCGTATGATTTTATAGCTAAAGAATCTTCGTCCAATTCCAAATACAATTCAGCTTCAAGCAGATAAGCATCTGTAAATTTATCATTAATTTGCAATGCTTTTTTAACATCTGACATTGCATTATCATAATTTTTATTAAGAAACTCCTGACGAGCCTTTTCAAAATATTTTATTGCTTTTTTTGACGATGAATTATAAGACTGAGCGCACACACAATTTGTCACGATAAGAATCGCAACGACAATCAGAGGTTTCAATATTTTGTTAAAATGATTCATATTCGTAAAAGCGACATGCAACACAAACAAGTGTGACGTAAAAAAAGCAAAGACGCCACAAGGTGACGTCTCTACTTTATTATTTTCTATTTTTCTTTGCGGCTTGCAATGTATTATACAGCAACGACACTATTGTCATTGGGCCTACGCCACCTGGCACTGGAGTGATTTTTGATGCCTTTTTATAGACTTCGTCAAAATCAACATCGCCGATGATGTGATAGCCTTTTTCTGAATTATCTTTAATACGATGGATACCAACGTCGATAACTACTGCGCCTTCTTTTACCATATCAGCTTTCACGAAATGAGGCTGACCTACTGCAACAATAAGAATATCTGCTTGGCGTGTTATTTCTTCTATATTTTTTGTTTTTGTATGGCACATTGTCACCGTAGCATCGATGCCTTTTCTTGAAAGCATTACGCTTACTGGAGTGCCCACAATATTTGAGCGACCGAGCACGACGACGTGTTTTCCAGAAATCTCGACATTGCTACGTCTCAAAAGTTCCAATATTCCGTAAGGTGTTGCTGGGAGATAACAAGGTTCGCCGAGTTGCATAAGACCTATATTATACAAGGTAAATCCGTCAACATCTTTATTATGGCTGATAGATTGTATCACTTTTGTTTCATTGATATGATCTGGCAAAGGAAGTTGAACGATATAACCATCTACCTCTGGATCGTTATTCAAGAAGTCGATTGTGTCTAGTACTTCTTTTTCTGTAGCTGTAGCTTTCAATCTGTAGACAGAAGAAATCATTCCTACGCTTTGAGAAGCTTTTTCTTTAGAAGCCACATAAGTAAGACTTGCACCATCTTCACCGACTATAACAGCTGCGAGATGTGGAGCATCTTGTCCGTGATCTATCATGTTAGCAACTTCTGTTGCTATTTCTTTTTTTATTTGCGCGGCAATAAGTTTGCCATCAATGATTTTATTATCAGCCATAATATCAGTTTTTATTATGTTATCTTCTTCTCATTTGAGCCATCATCTGCATCATTTTCTTTGCGCCACCTGTTGTCATCAATCTCATCATTTTTGATGTTTCTTCAAATTGTTTTATCAATCTGTTGACTTCAACGATGCTTGTTCCGCTACCCATTGCTATTCTTCTACGGCGGCTACCGTTCAAGATTTTTGGGTTTTCACGTTCAGCAGGTGTCATTGAACCGATGATTGCTTCAATGCTTTTGAATGCGTCTTCATCAATATCCTCGTCGCTTATCTTATTCATTCCTGGAATCATTGCAGCGAGATCTTTTATATTACCCATACGTTTGATCTGCTGAATTTGTTTTAGGAAGTCATTAAAATTAAATTCGTTTTTAGCAAGTTTTCTTTTAAGTTTAGCTGCTTCTTCTGCGTCGAATTGTTCTTGTGCTCTTTCAACGAGAGTAACGATGTCACCCATACCGAGGATACGGTCTGCCATACGTTTTGGATAGAATATGTCGAGAGCGTCCATTTTTTCGCCGAGACCGACGAATTTAATTGGTTTGTCGACGACTGAGCGTATTGTAAGAGCAGCACCGCCACGAGTATCGCCATCTAATTTAGTCAACACAACGCCATCAAAGTCGAGGCGATCGTTGAATGCTTTTGCTGTATTGACAGCATCTTGACCTGTCATTGAGTCAACGACGAACAATGTTTCGTGAGGATTTACTTTAGCTTTAACAGCTGCTATTTCATCCATCATTTGTTCGTCAACAGCGAGACGACCTGCGGTATCTATGATAACGACATTCTTGTTATGATCTTTAGCGTATTTGATAGCATTGTCAGCTATGCTAACTGGATCTTTGCTTTCTATTTCTGTATAAACTTCAACGCCGACTTGTTCACCCAACACTTTCAATTGGTCGATAGCAGCAGGACGATAAACGTCGCCAGCAACGAGAAGTACACTCTTGCCTCTCTTGCTTTTCAAGAAGTTAGCAAGTTTCGCTGAGAATGTAGTCTTACCAGAACCTTGAAGACCTGCTATCAAAACGATAGCTGGATTAGCTTTGATGTTAATTTCAGTATGTTCTCCACCCATCAACTCTGCCAGTTCATCATGAACTATTTTAACCATAAGCTGACCTGGTGATACAGATGTTAAAATCTTCTGTCCTAATGCTTTTTCCTTGATGTTATTTGTAACATCTTTTGCTATTTTATAACTAACGTCAGCATCTAAAAGAGCTTTTCTTACTTCTTTTAATGTTTCTGCAACGTTAATTTCTGTTATATGGCCCTGACCTTTTAATATCTTGAACGAGCGTTCAAGTTTCTCGCTTAATCCTTCAAACATATTATATTTTATTTTTGTGCAAAAGTAATGATTTTTTTAGTAATTAACAATAGTTTTTCCGACTAAAATATATCGTCAGCAGTCCATATTTTATCAATATGAATTAAACAAATCGAAGTGGTATTGCATATATGCTTTTCCATCTAAGACAACGCTGTCGCGAATATTTTCAGGTAAATTATTTTTAATGAATCGGCCTGTGTTTTCATAAATGAATTCACCATCAGGTGTCTTCCATCCCAAGCCTTCATTTAACTCAAAGAAAGCGAATGGTTTGTAACATTGTCCAAACACATCTTTACTCCACAAGAACTCATCGTGATTTTGACCGAGCTGTGCCAATATCATTGCTGGAATATCTGCATTTCCGCAAATTTTGTCAAATGTTGTTCCTCTTAATGAATTTTTCAATGGTTCGCCATAAATAAGCATTGGAATTTTATGATATTCAAAAGATTCCTCGACATTATTTTTGTAAGTGACATGACTTTGGTCTGCTACGAATACAAACAATGTGTTATCATACCACGCCTGCTGTTTCGCTTTATCCATAAACTTGCCTATAGCCATATCTGTATAATAACCTGAGTTAACATATTGTTTTTCAATCTCTGGCCATTCTATTTCTTCAAAATTTCTAGGAAAATCGTAAGGAGAACGCGAGCTTTGAGTAAACAATGTGCTAAAGAAAGGCTGCTGAACATGAGACATTTGCTCAACATACCAAGGCATAATATCGGCGTCATGATATCCCAACTTTCCTTTATGAAATCCTTCATGAATATCTTTAGCTTCTACTATTTTATCAAATTTATTATAACGGAGATACGACTGTATATAGCCATAATTAAGTTCTCCTCCGTAATAGAAACTCGTGTGATAACCAATAGCTTTCATCTTTTTAACCAAAGAAGGAATCGCGTGATATTTATCTGGATGATTGGTTATTGTTGTCACTGGCAAGCCTGGCAAACCGCCGAACAAAGACGACATTGCGTGCTGAGAGCGATTTGCATTTGCGTAAAATTCAGTAAACAGAAGACCTTCTTTTTCAAGTTTATGGAAATTTGGCGTGATTCCAGCTTCGCCTCCCAACGACTCAATCAAATCGGCCGACCAGCTTTCCAGAAGCACAACAATTATATTCGGTCTTTCAGTTTTAAGAATTGAAATCGTTGAATCACAAGGCATTTCATGAAGTTCTGCAACTCTTTTCTTTGCAGAATACAAATCCATATAATTAAAGTGAGCTTTTGCCTCGACTTTTTTTGAATTCAAAATATTTTCAACAAGATAATAAGCTGGATTGACGCATATTTCGTTAGCCAATTCATGGTTGCTATAATACGCCTTATTTGAATTGATTGGAAGTTTGTTAAATCCGCCTCTCATTCCCAAGAAAAGAAGTCCAGCGACCAGAACGAAACTTGCAGAAAGCACGGTTCTATTTGGCGTAGGAGCCTGTTTGTTAGGCGACAAGCTCTGAGGCTCAACGAATTTTGTATAAAGCCAGCAGAACAAAATCGTGAAGAATGTCCACAGCACTATCAGCAATAGCGTTTGTTCTGTTTCGGCTGTATTTATGACTTCAGCAGGATTTTCGAGATACTGCAACGCTCTGTAAGACAATTTTGTACGCCATTCTCCGTAAATTCCGATATCGCCGAAAGCCACAAGATTATATACAGCCACTATCAAATAGAAATACCAGCGCAGCGGTGCAAAAAGCGATTCTTTATCAACGGCAAGTGAAACGAACATATAAATTACAGGCAATGCCAGAATAAAACACGCCGTGGCAATATCGAGTGGCAATGCTGACCAAAATCCTTTCAGTATTTCGGCAAACGAGATTTCGCTCAGCTCAACAAGCGTCCAATATTTTGCCACAAAAATAGCTCTCATCACTGCGAAAAGCACCAACAAGAGAACCAACATTTTAAATAATGTAAGGAGAAGTTTTTTCATATTTTCATTTACTAAAGAAAAAGTCCAAAGGTCAAATAACGAGCTTTTGTCATTAACCTTTAGACTTTCGCCATTATATATTATAATTTCTTGCTCCGAAAATCTTGCTGCCGACTCTCACCATTGTCGCGCCTTCTTCAATAGCAATCGGATAATCGTCTGACATTCCCATTGATATTTCTTTAAAAGAGCCGTTATCTTTGAAGTAATTTTCTTTTAAGGTTTCAAAAATATTTTTAAGATTTTTAAACTCATTTCTAACCTGAGCTGCGTTATCAGTAAATGTTGCCATTCCCATTACGCCGCAAATGTTAATATTTTTTAAGTTTTTAAAGCTCTCAGATTCTAATAATGATTTAGCTTCTTCAATATCGAGACCGAATTTTGTTTCTTCCTGAGCGATATGGAACTGTAGCAAACAATCGATGATACGGTCGTTTTTAGCAGCTTCTTTATTGACGGCTTCGAGAAGCGACAAACTGTCGATTGCATGAATCAATGTAACAAAAGGAGCGATATATTTTATCTTGTTAGTCTGAAGATGTCCAATGAAATGCCATTGAATATCAGCAGGAAGCGTCTGATGCTTATCACGCATTTCAAGCGCTTTATTTTCTCCGAAAATACGTTGTCCAGCATCGTAAGCTTCTTGCAAATCGGAAACTGGCTTTGTTTTTGAAACTGCGATAAGAGTGACATTTGAAGGAACTGTCGCCCTGACGATATTGAGGTTTTCTTTTATCATTGTTTTATGTTTTATATAAAACACAAAGATAATAAAAGTCAAAAGGCAAAAGACGAATGACAGAAGTTTTTTTTAGTTAGGAGTTGTGGTCAATATCTTCTGGTTTTATAACTTCACATTTTTTCATTCTGCCTAGCAATATCAAAGTTATAACATATAATAGTAAATATACTACCATTGCATATTCTTTCTCTGGCAAATGTACAAAAACGCAAAGAAACACGAAAAACAACAAATCCACGATATTTCTCAAAATCTTTCCTTTTCTATTATAATAACTTCTGCGATATCCCAGTACATAATTACCAGCTATAAACATCAGCATTGCATAATACACAAAATAGACTCTGTCGTAAGGAAAAAATCCGACATTTATAACTGCTAAAACCAACAATACAAATGCAATACAAAAAAATGGTATAGATTTATATTTTAGCTTATTTTTCTCTTCTTCACTGCGCTCCGACCTTGGAATTAACAAATGATCCATTTCTTTGTTCCTACCCCAAAAAGCGGCACCTCTTCCGTGTGATACAATACCATCTTTTCCAGATTTTTTCAATATCAAATCAATCAACAATATTATTACATACCCAATAATAAAACCAACCATTGCAATAGTACTAGCATCCATAATATTTATTCATTTAAGTTTTTTAAACATGACATTTTTTCAGACTTTTTTCTCATCTTTTTAACAACGAAAAATATCACCAAAACATAAACCGTCCAGAGGATTATAGTCTTTGGATAATTGATTTTATCGAGGCGTTGTTTTACGATTTCCTCGCTTTCATGACGCGTTATCGGATTGAGATAAAGAGTCGTTCCGCCTTTGAACATAATTTCGCTTCTCACATAATTATCTTCTGGCTGTACGACATATTTCGCTGTTTTTTTATTCTGCTGAATATCAAGTTCTTTTCCGTTTTGTCCGATAAATTTTATCTTTAAAATTGTTTTAGAAGCTGATATTAATAATGTGTCGTCACGAAGTTCCACTTGTGTGATATATGGAATTTCATTTTCCATGCGTTTTATCTTTTGTTCCAATGTCTCGTCCGATTTTCTTGGAAATCTGACGCCTATCGCATTACCATTTTCCAATGCCTGAATCAGTTGTTCGGCTGTATTTTCCGGAGCATTGACCATTGTAAAACGAGCAGCCACATCAGTGATTTTTCTAACATCATGAGAATCATCGTTTCCGATAAGATAGACGAGATGTCCGTTTGAAAGAGCAGTATCCCAATGAGCTGTAGAAATTCTGAATCCATTAAGCACTTCCAACAATTTATAATTACTGAGATATTTCATATCTTCAACGAGATAACCTTTTTTCACGAAAGAAGGATGCGCAGGAATTGCAAGACGAGTATGTTTTGCAAGACGATTCAAAGTATGTTGTTTCATACTTAAATTCTGGAAAGCGAAATAATCGAACAATCTAACTTTCTCTGCGCCAATACAAAGCTGATGAATCTTAAATATTCCATAGCCGTGTTCATAAGTTGGAATGAAACTCGGATTTGCCGAATCGTAATAGTTTATTTTATTATAGTCAGAAATGCCGATATGATTGAAACCTAGAGCCGAATAAACACTATCGAGCATTTCATTAGTATTCTCTCTACCATTTGTAAGACCTCCATATCGACGTGTATGTGCGTGGAAATTAGCCTGAATCCAATTATCGGGATTCATATTTTCGTACGGATTATGAAGATATGTTCCATGAAAAGGTTTCGGTTCGTCAAAAGAATAGGAAGGATGGAAAAGACTCGTCGCAACGGCAATAGCGATGAAAGTAAAAATTGTATATAGTAGTATCTTTTTTATCATTTGAATTTAAAGTTTAAGGTTTAAAGTTTAAGGCTTAAGGTTCATAGCTTAAAGTTCAGTTAGCAAAGATAAAAAAAAGAGGCGATTATTTTAACGCCTCTTTTGTTAATTTCAAAATATTTTTTCTTCAGAAGTTATATTGAAAATCTGCTTAACTGTCTCATAATTTGTAAGGTCTTCATTTTGATATTTAGAATAAGAAAGAGCATCTATAAGCACGACCTTAAATTCCATGTCTGTATTGTAGAAATCGCAAGGATTTTCATGTTTTTGAAGGTCTGAATTAGTCCAGTATATAGTCAATGCGAAGTCATAATGAATGGTTTCCAACGTGGAAGAATATTGGTCTGTTGGATAAAGAGTCAGTGGGAGCTGATGCCATGCGTAGAATTCTGTTGGATTTTCCATATAGACAAGCACTGCGCCATAATCGACCATGTTTTCATCTATTTGATCCCATTCAAGATCGAGATACCAGTTGCAAGCATCGCTATCCCAAGTCCAGTCTCTCGCCGACACGACGACAGTTCCCGACTTAACATTAGCGTTTCCATCTTTACCTGGACGACCTGGTTCTCCTTTTGGACCTTGGCATGAAGTCATTGCTAATAATGACATTACAAAAAATAAAGCGAAAGATTTAAATGTTTTCATAGTATGATGTTTTTATTTATTGTTAAAAAATAATAAAGAATTTTGTTCAAATATTATACCAAAATTTGCTGCGAGCAATGAGCAGTGAGCAGTGAGCAAAATAGCCTAATTAAAAAAATACTTGTTGACTTGTTGACATGTAGACTTGTAGTCTTAATTTTCTTATTTTTGCAAAATGAAGGATAGGAAATTCATCGTACATCTAAGTGGCGTTATCGCCATGGTTTTCTGGGGATTATCATTTATTTGGTCGACGCAGGTCTTCGAATATCTGAATCCCACCACTACAATTTTTTTCAGACTTATCATATCGAGCGTTTTCTTGGGAAGTCTGTTATTTATTTTTCGACTTTTTGAGAAAGTAAACAGACATGATTTGAAATTATTTGCGTTAGCAGCGCTTTTCGAGCCTTTTCTGTATTTTATTTTTGAAAGTTACGGTTTGTTAAACGCCGCACCTGTAGTGAGTTCTGCAGTTATCGCCACAATTCCTCTCTTCACTCCTATCGCAGCATTTTTCTTACTTAAAGAACGACTCACGCCATGGAATATCGCTGGTTTCATCATCTCGTTCTTCGGCGTAATTTTCATGCTTCTTAATAAAAATTTAGAGTTGACAGTATCAGCAAAAGGAGTAATTTTCTTATTCAGTGCCGTGATGGTAGCTGTCGCTTATTCCATTTCTTTAAGAAAATTAACATTATTATATAAACCATTGACAATTACATTTGTACAAAATGTAATCGGTATGATATATTTTATTCCCATGGTTTTCATCATGGAAAAAGTCACGCCTTCTAACATAATGAGTTTCAATCATTACATAATTCCGTTATTGTCGTTAGGCGTTTTTGCGAGTTCCATTTCATACACATTATGGGCATTTGCTTTCAGCAAATTAGGTGCAGCTAAAGCGAATATTTACAGCAACTTAATTCCAGTATTCACAGCCATCTTCAGTTGCATCATCATCGGAGAAAATCTTAACATTCAAAAAATATTAGGAATTTTATTGGTCATTGGCGGACTTATTTTATCACAGTTAAAATTCAGAAATCATGATAACAAGCAAAACTAATCCAAAGATTAAGAATGTCGTTAAGTTACAAAAATCGTCAGAACGACGCGAGCAGAACAGAATCATCATTGAAGGACGACGTGAAATTGAACGCGCCGTGGCTTGCGGTTTCGTCATTGACACCTTATTTATATGTAACGAAATAAAGGATTACAGTTCTGAACTCATGGCTCAAAGCTCATGGCTCAAAGCCAATATCATCGAAGAAGTTACACTCGAAGTCTTTGAAAAGATTGCTTATCGTGAAGGCAGCGACGGACTTTTAGCAGTTGCGATTCCAAAATACGCCAAGCTGAAAGACTTCAAGCCAAAGAAAAATCCGCTAATTATCGTTTTAGAGACAGTTGAAAAACCAGGCAACTTAGGAGCCATCATGCGAACAGCCGACGCTGCTGGTGTTGACGCTGTCATCATCGCTGACCCAAGAACCGACTTGTTCAATCCTAATGCGATACGCGCAAGTATCGGAACCATTTTCAACGTTCCATTATTCGCATGCTCATCAGAAGAGTGCATTCAATGGTTGAGAGACAACGACATCAAGATTTACTGCACATATCTCAAAGCTTCTATCGATTATTTAGAAGCCGACTTCAGACAAGGCTCCGCCATCGTGATGGGAACCGAGGCGACTGGCATCAGCGACATCTGGGTGGAGGCGGCTGACCAAAACCTGATAATACCGATGAACGGCATCGCCGACTCATTGAACGTTTCTGTCACAACCGCGATTGTAGTGTTTGAAGCAGTGAGACAGAGAAGGAGTTAGGCTTTTGGCTTTTGAACTAAGGCCATTGAACTTTTTTTGAATCTAAGAAATTTAGGAAATTTTGAGAGACGCATCAACGACATATTGTTTATTTTTTGTGTCGTATGGTAGGTCTCTACAGGATTTCTCATACCCTCAATTCCTAACTCCTAACTCCTAACTCCCAATTCATAACTATTGAAAGAATGCCATCAGCACTACTTTGCCGTCTTCTTTCTTGATGGAGAATGAATATCCGTCTTCACGTTCTTTTCTGTATATTGACAAGGTCTCGCCTTCGAAACTTTCGTTGAGATAAGACACTTCGATACCATTCCATTGTTTTGCTTCCAATTCTTTTACAGAGAAAGTATCGAGCAACATTGTGATATATGTGACATTATTGGTATGATGAGTCACATCGATGTCGCCAGAGCGGACGAGTCTTTTATATACGAAATCTTCTTCAGTGAAGTCATCTTTGAATCTTCTGAACTTCTCCTCTATCGACTTCTCTTGAATCCAGTCGATGTCGTTAGGATATGATGTCGTTTCGACTTTTCTCAAAGTGCGTGAAGTAGCGTCGATGATAACCCATTCGGTGATGCCGTTGATATAGACTTCGCCGTCTTTCATAATTTGGTAGCAGCGGTTGCAGCGCACACCTTCAGCACCCATCGGCCATGTTCTGATTGAAATTTCATCATTCCAAAGAGGAAGTTTGTTAATTTTTATTTTGGTTTTTGAGATAACCCAAAGCGCATTGTCTTTTTCTAAAAGAGAATAATCGTCGATGCCTAAGAAAGTAGCGTGCAGACTAGCCACATCTTGGAACGACATGAATGCAGACTCAGTTTTAAAGCGCATCAAGGTATCGCATTGTCCAGAAAGGACTATAGAATTTTGTATAAGTTCGTTTTTTTTCATTTTTCTATTTTATTTTAGTTATGGAGTTATGGAGTTATGGAGTTATGGAGTAATGGAGTTATGAAGTAATGGTATCAATTACCCACATCACCACATCACTATATCACTATATCACTATATCACTATATCACTACATCACCACATCACCACATCACTACACAACTACATCACTACATCACTACACAACTACAACCATGCAAAGATAACCATAAATTTAGGTCAATAATTATTTTTCACGACAATTTATTTCTTACTTTTGCAGAAACTTTTTTTTTAATGAAACACATTTTCATTGTCAATACTACCGCAGGAAAAGAATCATGTCTCGACATGGTTAAAGAAGGCATCGCCCAATGTACAGAAGACATTGATTATGAAATATACACTCCTGACTCACCCAACGATTCTATAAATTTCATCAGGACATATTTAGAAAATCATCCAGAAGAAAAGGTACGATTTTATGCTTGCGGCGGCGATGGCACAGTCAACAAAGTTGCGAGCGGGATAGTAGGATTTCCTAATGCCAGCATGACAGTGTTGCCTTTCGGAAGCGGCAACGATTATGTAAAATATTTCGGTTCTGATGTTTTCTTAAATGTTTGCGACGTCATTAATGGTGAAGAGAAGGAAGTCGACATTATGAAAGTTGACGAGAAATATGCTTTAAACTCAACGCATTTCGGATTAGACAGCGTAGTTGCCAAGGCGATGAACAAGTTAAGAAGAAATGTTTTGTTCGGCAAGAAGCGAGCCTATCCTTTCGCTGTCGTCTGGGGATTTCTTTTCGGAATGAGAACCCAATGCACGGTCTATGCCGACGGCGAGCAGCTCAACACCGGCGACATTTTATTATGTACGGTAAGCAACGGCAAATACGTAGGCGGTTCATATTTCAATGCGCCCAACTCGCTCAACGACGACGGTTTACTTGAAGTTTGTTTGGTAAAACCCGTTCCTAGATTAAGGTTTATCAGACTGATAAAATACTACGTTGCAGGCACACATATCAACAATCCTAAGTTTGAGAACATCGTAGTTTACCGTCAGGCAAAAAAAGTAACGATCGAAGGACCGAAAGGATTCTGCGTTTCTATTGACGGCGAGATTTACGAGAGCCAACATATTGAAGTCGAGAACTTAGAGAGGAAGATACGGTTTGCTGTGCCGAGGAAGTAGATTTCCACGAATCTTGAGGATTTGCGCGGAGAATATCATTCGGCTAGTTTTTCTTCAATTTCCTGAATAATCCGAATCAATATTATGTTCCAATATGGATCTACTCCAACCATTCTCCATAGTTTGATTAACATAAAACAATGCTTCTTTCATCGTTTTACATTTAGAAATAATATAAATATGATGTGACCAAGGAATCTTAAAAATCGACAATTCAATTTCGTCAACAAGCTGTTGACGAATTATATCACTTTGATTATAAAACAAATAAAAACGTTTTATATATTTCAGGTTAGTAACAGAGAATCCTGTCATATCAGGAAATTCAGCCTTAAGATCACGACTTAATTTATTAAAGAAACCTGCACCCCATTTTGCAACCAGAGATTTTTCATTAATATCCTTTCCCATCTGCCAATAAAGTTTAAGCAATTCTGTATTAACTTTAATAGCAGCTTTTATTTGGCATTGTCTAATTTTTTGCTTCAATTCAAGAATCCAAGACTTATATTCTTCGGAATGACTAAAATTTGGTAATGAATTTTTCATAAATCTTAATTTTGGGTTAGTATTTTTTGCTTAAAGGCACAAACTTTTGACTGTAAGCAATGCAAAGTTATATAAACAAAATCATATTATCCTATCTTCTTGAGAAGAAAAACAGACTAAAAATTTATTTTTTTGATTTTTACTGAAAATGTAGAATGTTTTGGTTAAAAATCATTTAGGATTGATTTTAACCAGCACATTTACCCACAAATTTATTTGAAATAAAATATTTCAGACGAGTAATTTTTATTGAAATATTTTTCTACTTTTGTAACGGATTGAGGCGACTCATTTCCAAGACATATTGAAATAATAAGAAGCGTTATGCTTATCTTGTAAAATGAAAACCTGAGAAATTTTCAAAAGTGTACAAGGGATAGCATAGTGGTTCTCACGCCATAGCGTGGGCTGCTATAATTGCATTTGTACACAGGGTTTTCTCAGGACCTTCATTTTAGATGTAATCATACAGTTCCACGTTTCTTTTTGAGTTTAATTAAAACATCTTCTAGGAACTGAGAAGAAAGGAGGTATCAGTTATGAAATATTTTAAGGCAATAGCATTATTTGCAACAATCTGTCTATTTAACATTAACGGACATGCACAACTAAAAAAAATAGCGACAATAGAAAAAGTTAAAACATTCGCAAATGGCAGTGTTACCATGAACAAAACAATTACAGATTATACAGAAACATATTCAATTACATTAAAAAACGGTTCTAGTTTATATGATGATATTGTTTTCCATTTAGGTACAAAAGAGGAATCAATAAAAAACCTTAACGATTTATCTTTAGCTTTGAAAAACGGAAAAATGATTGACATTTACGAATTCTCTGCATGTGGACAAGATTACAGACTATCCTATCACAAAATCTTAAATTCTCCATGTTTTAAAATCAGTTATTCGCATAGCACAAATAGTAACGATTATGCCACTTTACATGACATTGCAATTGCCAATATACTTGAATATATGATAAATGAAGAATAATTAAATAAATAAAGGAAATGACAACTAAACAAATTGAAGCCGTATATGAATTGGCAAACTCAATTTATAATAAAGAAATAAGACTTGTTGATGCCAAGAAAATAATATCAGAAAAATTTAGTGTTAATAAAAACTCCTTTGCAGATTATTATCGTGCGTTTCAAAAAATGCTTGATGGAGAATTACACACTCGATCTATAAGTTCTGATTTACGAAATTATTACTTGGATATGATTTACAAACATTACGGACCAAATAAACTAAAGATAGCATTAGATGCTTATATGGATAGCATTATTTATTACGAAGAGGCTCATAATACAAATATGATCACAGAACGTAATATACATAAACATTTTTATGATATTTTATTAAAATAACATCTGCTATTCTTGAAAAACTTACAACAGTCAAACTCCTCCCCGAGTTTGACTGTTTTTTTATCCAAATTTAATTTTTCCATTAATATAATCATTAATTAATAGATATATCTATAACTGATTGATTGTTAATATTTTTTAACTTTATTTTCCTTGACAAGTATTGTTTTGAGTTGTATATTTGCAAAGAAATTTAAAAAACTAAAAGTTATGGCACGACCTATTAAAGAGACTCCGATTCTTTACGGTGAAGACGCTCGGAGATTTGAAGAAAGAATGAAAGAAAAGCGTCACGAAGATCCTGAGAAAAAAGCGAAACGCTTAGAAATTTATAACACCTTGATAAAAACACTTAAAACCTAAGATGATGAAGAGTGTTTTTAAGAATTACTCGGAATACCAAATCCGTAGATTGAAAAGTGGTGAAAGGATTAACTCGTTCAACTGTGGCGATGATGATTTAAACGATTTCATATTAAATGAATCTCATCATTATCAGAAAGCGTTACTTTCTGTGACATATGTGTACGAACATATTGATAGTGGTGAAATAATTGGTTATTTTACTTTAGCCAATGACCGCGTTTCTTTGACTGATTTTGAAAGCAAAACTGAATTTAATCGTTTTCGAAAAAGTCGCTTTGTTAATGAAAAACGTATAAAGAGTTATCCTTCTGTTAAAATCTGTCGTTTAGGAATAAAGAAAGATTACCATGGTAAAGGTATTGGTTCTATCTTACTATATTTCATCAAATCTTATTTTCTTGAAGACAACAAATCTGGCTGTAGATTTATAACTGTAGATGCTTATCATGATGCCATTCCGTTTTACCAGAATAATGATTTTCAATTTTTAAGAAAAGAGGAAGATGATTTTGTAACAAGATTACTATATTATGATTTGAACGATATCGCTTAAAAAAATATTTCATTTTCCTCTTGACTCGTACCTAAGGTCACAACTTATCTTTGCAATCGCTAGCAAAACATCGTACGATTATGAGTTATAAAATCAAGTTAAAAATCGGAGAGTTCTCTCGTTTAATGCAGGTTACTGTAAAGACGTT
>JAFOBJ010000093.1 GCA_017381865.1 Bacteroidales bacterium | reverse complement strand
GTCTTGTATTGTGTTGTTCAACATGTGACCCATGTGAAGCACGCCAGTCACATTTGGTGGAGGGATGACGATAGTATAAGGTTCGCGTTCGTCTGGTGTAGAATGAAAATAATTCTTATCTAACCAATGCTGATACCATTTACCTTCGGTATCCTGTGGGCTGTATTTACTGCTGATTTCCATTTATATCTTGTTTTTTATGAATAAAATCTTTAGAACTTGCAAAGATAATAAAAAGACTAAAGGCCAAGGGCTAAAGGCTAAAGTTTTTTTTAATGCATAATTCATAATGCATAATTCATAATTAGAGGGTTGAGTTACTTTAAACTATAAACTCTTTTATTACGTTTTGTAAATTTCTATAATTACAGAAGGAATCATATTGTTGAATGAAATCTTGATTCCCATCGTATAATAGTGTTGTTGAAGCAATGCGTTCTTTTAATAAGTTTTGCAAATAATGCATACCTTCAAAAAATTCAGGTCTATATGTCTTTGATGATTTTATCTCGTACGTATTTATTCTTCCGTCTGGATTTACTTGCAACAAATCAACTTCTCGTTGTCCTTTATCTCTATAGAAAAACAGGTCAGCTCGCTCAGATTTATTGTAAAAATATTTTTGAAAATCGTTAATAATCATATTTTCAAACAA
Organism: Bacteroidales bacterium; assembly: GCA_017381865.1. Taxonomy (GTDB): domain Bacteria; phylum Bacteroidota; class Bacteroidia; order Bacteroidales; family F082; genus Limimorpha. Next base: position 3,811 of record JAFOBJ010000093.1, on the reverse strand, counting down.
ATTACCTCGTTGAGGATGTAGCGACAACTGTTCTTCCGAACGAATACCCATCAGCCATGCTGCCAAACCTGTATCATAAAAATAAAGCTTGGGAGTTTTTGTCAATCGTTTACCTATATTAGCATGATAAGGATGCAGACGATAAATAATATACGAAGCTTCCAAAATACTAAGCCACGACTGTATAGTAGGAACGCTGACACCAACTTCCACCGACAATACAGACGCATTACATTCAGAGCCTATACGCCCCGCACATAATCTTATGAATGTATTAAACTGAGTAAGGTCTTTAATATTAATCAGACTACGCAAGTCACGTTCAACGTAAGTAGTATAGTAGTTGCCAAACATCAGATTACGTCCTTTTTCATCCGTATTCCATATTGCAGGATAACCACCTCTCAGAATTCGAGTGTCCGTATCAACATCAGGAAATTCAGAATTTATCTCTTGCGTTGATAAAGGCAATAATGTCATAACAGCCGTTCTTCCTGCCATAGATTGAGTAGCCTGTTGCATCAAAGAAAAATTCGCGCTTCCTGTAACGATGTATCTTCTTCTTTTTCCTTCATTAAAATTTTGCTCATCAACTAACACTTGCAAGTAAGAAAATATCTCAGGGAAACGCTGCGCCTCATCAATAATCATCCCATCATCATGTTTCATCAAAAAAGACTTTGGATCTTGTTGAAATGCAGATAATGTCGCCATATCCTCAAAGTTATAATACGGCAAATCCGCAAAAAGTTTTCTGCATAATGTAGTCTTGCCCGACTGACGAGGTCCTGTAAGAGTCAACACAGAAAAATAATCAAAAGCACTCTGAATTGAAGACAACAATTCTCTATTTATCAAATGGTTATTCATATATCGGACAAATTTAAAGTTGCGTTTTAATTTTGCAAAGATAATAAAAGACAACAGACAACGGACAACAGACAACAGATTTTTTTTGCTGCGAGCTGTGAGCTGTGAGCTATGGGCTATGAGCTATTAATTAGTATAAAATCTGCGTTATAAGCATTAAGCACAACAAATATTTTTAACATAAATAATTATCTTTCAACACTTTACCCCCCAAAAAAAATATAAAAAACATTCTTTTTATCAGAAAAAAAAACTACATTTGCAGGCATAATTTAAATAACTTAAAAAAATTAGAAGTATGAAAAAGTCAATCACATTATTAACATTATTGTTCTTGGCAATGTTTTCGTTTGCACAAACATCGAACGAGAATATTACAATTAAAAAACGTAATGGTAGGATAGTCAATGTTGAGACCAATGAGAAATTATCCAAATTAGAATTAAAGTCGATGCTTGATGAAGAATCATACGACTCATATATTAGAGGTAGGAATCGTTATATAGCATCCATTCCATTTTGGGCTGCCACTGCCATTGAAGGAGCGCTTTCGATAACATATATCGCAATGGGCTGCGACTTAAAGTACGATTGCATCAACAATCACGACCATCAACAAGAAAAAGAAAACGGACATGATATATATTGTGAAAATGCAACTGGCGCAATGCTATATTGGGTGATAGGCGGATTTTTCGCTACCGGAGCCATCATGTACGCCATTCCGTCAACGATATTGACAATCAGCAGCCACCGAAAGCTCAACGCAGCTGTCGACGGCTACAATCATAAGTCATCAGATGTGACGCTCAATTTCGGAGCAACGAACAATGGCATAGGACTTACGCTGAATTTTTAAAAGCCTTTTCTTTTATTTAACAACAATATAGCACCGCTAAGGCAAAATACCACTTTGATATTCAAAAAATTTTATTATCTTTGCCAACCTAAAAAAACTCTAGAACTCTAAAATTTTAGAGTTTTAAAGTTTTGATATTGAAGACGAACTAAATTTATTATTAATTAAAAATTTTAAAACATTATGACAGGCTTTCAAAATCTGTGGGTAAACAACAGACCTTTGGTAATCCTTTTTGCCATCCTTATTGTTGTTATCCCATTCTTAGTTTTCTATGTAAGAAAAGCTAAAGCTGAACATCCAAAAGGACTCATTGCTGCTGCTATCAGCAACATGGGCGAGCGTTTCGGTTACTACATCATGAACGCAGTATTACTCCTTTTCATCTGTTCAAAATTCGGCATCAGCGACGCAGCAGCAGGCTGGATTTACGCTGTATTCTATTTCTTAATTTACGTTCTCGGCTTGCCAGGCGGTATGATTGCTGACCGCATTCAAAATTACAAAGGCACTATCATGGCAGGTCTCCTCGTGATGGCTATAGGTTATGGCTTACTTTCAATACCTATCTTCAGCGCACAACCTGGCGTTAATATGGTATTAGTATTCACATGCTTCGCTTTGTTCCTCATCGCCTTCGGCAATGGTTTATTCAAAGGTAACTTACAAGCTATCGTTGGTCAAATGTACGACAACTTCGAAGCAGAAGAAGCTAAGAAAGGTCCAGAAGCTCTTAAAATAGCAAAAGACAAGAGAGACTCAGGTTTCCAAATTTTCTACGTATTTATCAACATCGGTGGCGTTATTGCTCCTTTCGTTGCTCCTTTATTAAGAAGCTGGTGGTTAAAGACAAAAGGTCTCGTTTACAACTCAGACCTTCCACGTTTATGCCACAATTTCTTGGAAAACAAAGCTTCAGAAACTGACATGGACAACTTGACAAAATTAGTTCAAGACGTACAAATCAACGCAACTGCTGTTCCTGCTGAACAATTAGGTGATTTCTGCAGCAACTACCTCAACATCTTCAACACTGGCGTTCACTTCTCATTCATCGCTTCCGTTGTAGCTATGTTATTGTCATTGACAATTTTCATCATCTCAAGAAATAAATTCCCAAATCCTGCAAAGAAAGAAAAGAAACAAGTTGTAGAATATACACAAGAAGAACTTGCAGCTAACGCAAAAGAAATCAGACAAAGATTATACGCTCTCTTCGCAGTATTAGGTATCGCAGCATTCTTCTGGTTCGCATTCCACCAAAACGGACAATCACTCTCAGTTTTCGCTCGTGACTTCGTTTTGACAAACGCAATTCCACCTGAAATCTGGCAATGTATCAACCCATTCTTCGTCATCACATTGACTCCTATTATCATGTGGGCTTTCGCAGCATTAGCAAGAAAAGGTAGAGAAGTTTCAACTCCTCGTAAAATCGCTATCGGTATGTTAATCACAGCTACAGCTTATATCTTCTTAGCTGGTATTGCAATGGCAAACAACTATCCATCAGGCGAAGAATTCAGAGGCTTAGCAGACGCTGTTAAAGAATCAATGAAAGCAAGTCCATTAGTATTAATCTTGACTTACTTCTTCTTGACAGTAGCTGAATTATTCATCTCTCCACTCGGTTTATCATTCGTATCAAAGGTAGCTCCTAAGCACTTACAAGGTATCTGCCAAGGTTTGTGGCTTACCGCTACAGCTATCGGTAACTTGTTCATCGCTATAGGCGTAACAATGCTTAACACATTCCCACACCAATGGATCTGCTGGGCAGTATTCGCAGGAATCTGTTTAGTTTCAATGGCTATCATGTTCGGCATGGTAAGATGGCTTGAAGAAGCAACAAAATAAGACAATAAGTCTATAAGACTACAAGACTATAAGTTGAAGCGCTGCTGTTAAAAGTGGCGCTTCTTTTTTTAGGAACTGAGGATTTGAGGAACTAAGGGATTTTGGGATAATTCCTAACTCCTAACTAAAAAAAACCTTTAGTCCTTAGTCTTTAGACTTTTGTCTTTTTTGGGCGTTCCGGCAAAGCCGTCGGGCTTTCCGCTATATCTTTTTCCGCTTCGCTCC